>NZ_JBFAZH010000918.1:0-3178 GCF_040681735.1 Actinoplanes sp. NPDC051633
GCTCGGCCCGCAGCACGTCCGTGAAGACCACCCCGGCGACGCTGGTGAGCAGCCCGGACGAGGTGGACAGGAAGGCCGCGAGCGCCCCCGCGGTGACCAGCGCGCCGAGCAGCCGGCCGAGGTGGCCGCCGCCGAGCGCCGCCTCCGGGAGCATGAGCACCACCGCGTCGGTGCGCCCGGTCATCAGCAGCTGCGGCGTCCAGATCCGGCCGAGCACGCCGTACAGGGTCGGGAGCAGGTAGAACAGGCCGACCAGGCCGAGCACGACCAGGGTGGTGCGGCGGGCGCTGGCGCCGTCGGGGTTCGTGTAGAAGCGGACCAGGACGTGCGGCAGGCCCATCGTGCCGAGGAAGGTCGCCAGGATCAGCGAGTACGTGGCGAACAGGCTGCGGTCGCCGCCGGGCAGCAGCCAGTCCAGGCCGCGGCGGTCGTCGACGGTGCTCACCTGCGGGACCGGCGTACCCGCGTCGTAGGTCCTCTCCGCACCCGGCTCGACCTCGTCCGTGGTGCCGTCCGGCAGGGTCAGCCGGGCCGCCTGGTCGAAGGTCACCGTGGTGACGGCCGGAAAGACCGGTCCGTCCGGTGGGGTGACGGCCGGTCGGCCGTCCGCCTGCCACGCCCACGCGAGGAAGATGACGGGTACGGCCAGCGCGGTCAGCTTGAGCCAGTACTGGAACGCCTGCACGAAGGTGATGGCGCGCATCCCGCCCAGCGCCACGTTCGCGGTGACCACCAGCCCCACCAGCAGGGCACCCCACGCGTACGAGCCACCGGTGACCGTGGTGAACGTCAACCCGGCGCCCTGCAGCTGGGGCACCAGATAGAGGCACCCGATGAAGATCACGAAGACGGTCGCCAGGCGGCGCAGCATCGGCGAGCGCAGGCGCACCTCGCAGAAGTCCGGCAGCGTGAAGGCGCCCGAGCGGCGCAGCGGGGCGGCCACGAAGAGCAGCAGCGCGAGGTAGCCGGCGGCGAACCCGACCGGGTACCAGAGCACGTCCACGCCGTAGCGCAGGACCAGGCCGGCCACGCCGAGGAAGGACGCGGCGGAGAGGTACTCACCGCTGATCGCGGCCGCGTTCCAGGCGGGGCTCACCGATCGGGAGGCGACCAGGAAGTCCGAGGTGGTCCGCGCGAAGCGCAGGCCGTACGCGCCGATGCCGACCGTGACCAGGACGACCACGACCAGGCCCGGGATGACATACGGATTCACGCGGCCGCCTTCAGTCGGTCAGCCCGCACTCGGTCAGCCTTCATTCGGGCCGCCGGATCACCGCGGTGAAGTCCTGCTCGTTGCGTTCCGCCCAGCGCACGTACGCCCAGCCGACGATGAACAGGAACGGGAACGACAACACACCGAGCAGGAGCCAGGGCAGGTGTACGCCGAACACGCGCATCCGCCCGATGTCGGGGGCGACCGCGAAGAGCAGTGGCAACCCGCCGAGCCCGGTGGCCACCACCAGCGAGAGCCGCACCGCCAGGGCCAGCTGCGCCCGGACCAGCCCCCGGACCAGAGCCTCGCCGACCGGGGTCTGCTCGGCCAGGTCGGCGTGGGCGGGGTCGGCGGGCGGGCGGCGCGCGGCCGCCTCCCCGAGGACCACCCGAACCCGCCGTGACTCCATGCCCGGAGTCTTGCCGCCTGTGAGGCAATGTCAAGCCACAAAGTGGTAGCTCAGGGACGCGTCCAGGGGTCGGACAGGTGGCTGAGCTACCACTATCGCCGGGGCTCAGTCGCCGCTGTAGTCGCGGTAGCTCGGGACGCAGACCTCCGAGGTCACCGGCGGGTTCGCGGCCAGGAGCTCGCGGGCGTGTGCCCGGCCGTAGCTCCAGCCGCGCCAGTCGTCCGGATCGTCGCCGAGCCGGGCCTCGATGCTGTTCAGGATGCAGCCGGCCTTCGGCGGGTCGATCGAGTTGAGCCGGTCCAGGGCGGGGACCGCGTCGGCGGAGAGATCCGCGAGGTACGCCGTGTCGATCCGGCCGGTCTTCTCGAATCGCGTCACGTTCCGGTCCGCGATCAGGCCGTCGGGGTTGATCGCGGCCAGCGCGAGCAGGGTCAGCACGCCGAGCCCGACCGCCACCCGCGGCAGCCACGCCGCCCGCAGCTTGATGCCGGCCGCCACGATCAGCGCGAAGACGACGCCCAGCCAGGCCTCGCAGAGCCCGACGACCAGCCGCATCCGGGTCAGGCCGTAGGTGTCGGCGTAGACCGTCATCTTGTGCAGCGCGGAGGCCACGATGATCAGCGTGAGCACCGCCAGGGCGCCCAGGATCGCCCGGATCAGGATGCGGTCGGCGCGGTTCGCCCGCGGCGCCCACCGGGCCGCGCCGGCCAGCACCAGCAGGGTGAGGCCGGTGACGATGAGCAGCTGCCAGAAGCCGCTGCGGGCGTACGACGCGAAGGTCAGGTCGTCGGTCTGCATCACGTGCTCAAACCCTCCGAAGAGGACGGTGAGCTGCACGGCGACGAAGAGCGCGAAGAGCAACACCAGCAGGCCCAACGGAAACGCCCACTCGAAGCGGCTGACCTTACGGACCGCCGGATCCTTTGTGGACGGGCTCGGCGGCCCGGCGCGCAGGAAGGCGGAACCCGCCAGGATGCCGCCGGCCACGACGAAGACGAACGTCCAGCGGACCAGGACGGGGACGTCGACATCCGGGACGGCGTTCTCGAGGACACGCGCGAACGTCTCGTCGGCCGAGGCGAAGAGGGTGCCGAAGACGACGAGCAGGGCCACCGCGGTCGCGATCGTGGCGGCCACTCGCGTGCCGTTGCCGTTCGGCGTCCTCCGGCGCAGGGTGGCCAGGGCGTGGCTCACCCACGGCAGAGCGCGGAAGGGCGCGATCAGGCTGAACAGGGTGGCGGCGGTCATCTCGCGCATCGACCGGCCACCGGCGACCGCCAACGCGCCGGTCACCACCGCGGTGGCGAGGCAGAGCAGGACGAGCCAGCCGGCCGCGCGGAGCGTGCCGACGCCGAGCAGCGCCACGGTCGCGGTGGCCCAGGCGAAGCGTGCGGGATCGGTCGCCCTCCGCTGCGCGGTGAGCGCGGGCATGAGCCGGTCCGCGGCGGTCCGGCGGGCCGGCAGCAGCCGGATGCCCAGCAGCGCGGCGGTGCCGGCCAGGGCGGTGACCAGCCACCCGACACCACCGCGGTCAAGCGGCACGCTGACCGCGGCCA
>NZ_JBFAZH010000919.1:0-3173 GCF_040681735.1 Actinoplanes sp. NPDC051633
CGCCGGCGCGGTGGCGCGCCGGCGGTCCGGGCGGTGGCGGTCATTTCTGGCCTCCGTCCTCGTGCACGTCCAGCCGGAGCGCACGCAGGTAGACGAACAGGGGGATGGCGATGAGCAGCAGCGACACGATCGCCATCGCCGCGCTGAGGCCGAACCGCAGACTCTGGAAGCTGGTGACGTAGACGATCATCGGCATCACGTTGACGTCGTCCGGCGCGGGTGCGCCGAAGAGCACGAACGGCAGCGTGAAGTTGTTGATGTGGTTGAGCGTCGCCAGCAGGCAGGCCAGCAGCACCGGGCCGCGCAGGTACGGCAGGATGACGTGGGTCAGCTTGGGCCACCAGTCCGCCCCGTCGATCGCCGAGGCCTCGTGCACCTCACCGTCGACGCTCTGCAGCGCGGCCAGCGCCATCAGGTAGATGAACGGCCACGCCGCCCAGATCTCCACCAGCACCAGCGTCCAGTACGACTTCGGCCCGCTGAGCCACAGCCCGCCGTCGATGCCGGCCTTCGCCAGCAGCGAGTTGACGATGCCGTCGGGCTGGAGCATGGTCCGCCACACGGTGGCCACCACGAACGACGGCAAAACGTACGGGATCAGGAAGACCGCTCGGACCAGGGCCCGGCCGCGGTAGGCGTTCTGGGTGGCCACCGCGGCGGCGATCCCGAACGGGACGGTCGCAATCGTCGACAGCACCGCGAACGACACGCTGATCCAGATCGAGTGCAGCAGGCCGGAGTCGAACGCCTCGGTGAAGTTCTTCAGCCCGATGAACTCGGCGTCCAGCCACCTGCGCAGCGTGTACTGGTCGAGGTCGATGAGCGCGATGTAGACCGCCAGCCCCAGCGGGATGATGATGATCAGCGTCATCAGCAGCCCGCCGGGCGCGAGCAGCCACAGTGGGCGCTGCCGCTCGGTGACGCCACGGCGTCGGTTCTCCCGGCCCGGCTCCACCCGTTCCGGAGGGCCGGCGGCCGGCGGCAGCACGGCCTGCGTTGTCGTGCGGTCGTCTGTCATGACGGTCTACTTCGCCCGGTCCAATGCCGACTGTGCGGCCTTCTGGGCATCCGCGAGCCGGCTGTCGAGCTGGGCGTCACTGATCTCGCCCTTCGACAGGTCGGGCAGCGACTGCACCACCACGTTCGTCAGCGCGAGCTGGATGTCACCCCAGGCGCCGGTGAACGGCGTCGCCACGGACTTCTTGGCGGCCTCGGTGACCGGGCCCAGCTTCGGGTCCGACACCAGGGTCTGCAGCGCCGCCGCGTTCGCGGGCATGTTGCCGAGTGCCTTGTAGTAGTCGAGCTGTGCCTCCTGATCGGTCACCAGCTTCACGTACTCGAAGGCCAGGTCCTTGTTCTTGGAGTAGTCCGCGACCAGCAGGTTGTCGCCGGAGAGGATGCTCGCGGCCTCCACGCCGTTCGGCGGCCGGGTGGTGGCGCCGGGCGGCACCGTCGGCAGCAGCGCGAACGACCACTTGCCCTTCACCGCGCCCTGGTCCAGCGCCTTGACGCCGGTGGGGCCGGTCAGCGCGATGTAGCCGGTCTTGCCCTTGGCGAAGGCGGCGACCGCCTGCGCGTTGGTCCAGCCGATCGCCGCCGGGTCGACCACCTTGTCGGTGGTCAGCCAGCCGAAGTACGTCTGGTACGCCTTCTTGGTGATCGGGTCGTTGAGCCGGGCGGTCTTGCCGTCGACCAGCGGGTTGCCGGCCGTCACGGACATGCCCCAGGCGAACTTCCACGGGTCGAAGTTGTCCTTGTATCCGATGGCGAGGCCGTACTGGCCGTCCTTGGTCATCTGCTTGGCCTGCTGACCCAGCTCGTCCCAGGTGGTCGCCGGCTTGTCGATCCCGGCCGCCTTGAGCAGCTCGGTGTTGTACGCCATCACGAACGGCCGGCTGACCCACGGGATGCCGACCTGGTTCTGCTCGTCCGGCCCGGAGATCCCCAGCGTCGCGGGGTTGAACTTCTCCTTGCCGCCGATCTTCTTCCACTCCTCGTCGCCGAGCTTGACGAACGCGCCCGTGGAGTAGGCGGTCGGCGTCAGCGTGGTGCCGACGGCGTACACGTCGGGTCCGGTGCCGGAGACCACCGAGGTCTGGATCTTGGTCAGCTCGTCGTTGGCGGTCGCGAACTCCTCGAACTTCACCGTCGCGCCGGTCTGCGCCTTGAACTTGTCGCTGATCGACTGCTTCCAGGCCTGGAACTCGGTCGGGTACTGCGTGTTGGCGCCGATCAGGACGTTCAGGGTCTTGCCCTCGCCGCCGCCGCTGCCGCCCTCGTCGTCTCCGCCGCACGCCGCGAGCGCCGTGGCGAGCACGGTCGCACCGGCCAGCGCTATCACTCTTCGGTATCGCATCTTTGATCTCCTATGGGACTGAGCTGCCTCAGGAGGGCCAGCCGGTTAAGTGATCGGCATCACTGTTACGCGATGGTTTCGAGAACTCGCTCCGTATGGCAATCAGTTGCCAGCAGTTGCCATGCCACCCGTGGCAACAGACGGCAACCCCTTGCCCACAACCGGTTCACACATCGACCCTCATGCCCATGGCTGCCCTGAACCCGCACCCGGACCGGCTGCTGCCTCCGGAGCCCGCGACCCGGTCCATCGCCCGGCGTCTCTACGAGGAGGTCCGGGCGCTGCCGATCGTGTCGCCGCACGGGCACGTCGACCCCCGGATGCTGCTCGACGACACCCCGTTCGCCGACCCGGCGTCGCTGTTCATCCAGCCCGACCACTACGTGACCCGGCTGCTGCACGCCGGCGGGGTGCCGCTGTCCGACCTCGGGGTGGGGGAGGGGCCGATGGCCCCGGACCGGGCGCGCGCGGCCTGGCGTCTGCTCTGTGCCAATTGGGCGCTGCTGCGGGGTACGCCCGTCCGCTACTGGTTCGACGAGGAGCTGTCCTCGATCTTCGGGATCACCGAGCAGCCGTCCGCCGCCAACGCCGACGAGCTCTACCACACCATCGACGCCCAGCTGCGGCAGCCGACCCACCGCCCGCGCGCCCTCCTCGAACGCTTCAACATCGCCTTCATGGCGACCACCGACGATCCGGCCGACGACCTGGCGGCCCACGCCGACCTGCGGTCCCGCACCGCCACGCGGGTGGCGCCCACCTTCCGCCCGGACCGGTACCTCGAGGTCGGCCGGCCCGGCTGGTCGGCGATCGTGAA
>NZ_JBFAZH010000920.1:0-3172 GCF_040681735.1 Actinoplanes sp. NPDC051633
GGCCAGGAGCCCTCGGGCAGCAGATGCACGAAGGGCTCGTCGGCGTACGCCGCGGCCAGCACCTCTCGAGGGTCGGTGCGGCCGGTCGGGACGGCGGTGACCGTGGCCAGGATCCCGCGCGGCATCGGGGCCAGCACCGGGGTGAAGGACAGCGACGTGGCGCCGGTGGCCTGCTTGATCTCGGGCACGTGCTGGTGGGCGCCCACCTTGTACGGCGACAGGTCCCCCATCACCTCGCTCGCGAGCAGGTTGACCTTCGCCGCCCGGCCGGCGCCGCTCGTGCCGGAGGCGGCCACGACGACGACATCCTCGGGCGAGGCCGCACCGGCGGCGATGAGCGGCGCCAGGGCAAGGGTGATCGTGGCTGCATAACAACCCGTGTTGGCCACCCGGTCGCCGGCCTTGATCCGGTCGCGCTGCCCGGGCAGCTCCGGCAGCCCGTAGGTCCAGGTGCCGGCGTGCGTCCCGCCGTAGTACCGCTCCCAGGCGGCGGCGTCGCCGAGCCGGAAGTCGGCACCGAGATCGACCACCTTGACCGAGGCCGGGAGCCGGCCCGCCAGGGCCGCCGACTGACCGTGCGGCAGGGCGAGAAAGACCAGGTCAGCCTCGCTGAGCGCAGCCGGATCGGTGGCCGTGAGCGGAAGGTCCAGGCCGGTCAGCTGGGGGTGTACGGTGGCCACCGCCGACCCGGCCTGCGAGTGCGCCGTGGCGGCCACCAGCTCGAACTCGGGATGCCCCGCGATCAGACGCAAGAGCTCGCCACCGGCGTAACCGCTGGCTCCTGCGACCGCAACCCTGATGCCCACACCGACCTCCGCATGACTATGCAGAGAACCGTATCAACTCGCGGAGAGCGGGGGCAACCCGGACTCACCAGTCGTGCAGTGTTCCGTCTCTCAATCGGGCGATCGGCAGATAGGCGGCCTGGTACGGATACCGGCCGGCGGCATCGGCGTCCAGGGTGACCCCGATCCCCGGCGCCGAGCCGGGGTGCAGCAGGCCGTCCGAGAAGGTGAACGACTGCCGGAAGACCTCGTTCGTCCGCTCGCCGTGCCGGGCGTACTCCTGGATGCCGAAGTTGTGGATCGCCAGCCCCAGGTGCAGCGCGGCGGCCATCCCCACCGGCGAGATGTCCTGCGGGCCGTGCATGCCCGACTTGATCTGGTGCAGCGCCGCGAGGTCGAGGATCCGCCGCAGGTGGCTGATCCCGCCGGCGTGCGTGACCGAGGAGCGGGCGTAGTCGATCAGCTGTTCCTGCAGCAGCGACCGGTAATCCCAGATCGTGTTGAACACCTCGCCGATCGCGAGCGGCGTGGTGGTGTGCGAGCGGACCAGCCGCAGCGCCTCCTGGTTCTCGGCCGGCGTGCAGTCCTCCAGCCAGAACAGGTCGTAGGGCTCGAGCGCCCGGCCGAGCCGGGCGGCCTGGATCGGCGTCAGCCGGTGATGGACGTCGTGCAGCAGCGGCAGGGACGGCCCGAACTCGGCCCGGACGGCCTCGAACACGCCGGGCAGGTCGCGCAGATAGGCGGCGGTGTCCCACACCTCCGACGCGTCGTTGGCGACGCCGTAGACGCCGGTCTGTACCCGGATCGCCCCGAACCCCGCGGCCTGCAGCGCGCGGATCGAGTCGGACAGCTCCGCGAGGTCGCGCCCGCTCGCGTGCCCGTACGCCAGCAGACCGGTGCGCGAGGCGCCGCCGAGCAGCTGGTAGAGCGGCATCCCCGCGGCCTGCGCCTTGATGTCCCAGAGCGCCACGTCGACGGCCGCGATCGCCGCCATCGTCACCGGTCCGCGACGCCAGTACGCGCCCCGGTAGAGGAACTGCCAGGTGTCCTCGATCGCGTGCGCGTCCCGGCCGATCAGCAGCGGCGCGACGTGCTCGGCCAGGTAGGCGACCACGGCCTGCTCCCGGCCGTTGAGCGTGGCGTCGCCCAGCCCGACGAGGCCGTCGTCGGTGGTGAGCCGCAGGGTGACGAAGTTTCGGTCGGGATTGGTGACGACGACCTCGGCGGCTTCGATCAGCACGGTAGAAAGACTAGATGGCCAATGAGGTGAGCGTTCCGCTGCTGCCGTGCCGCGACATCGACGAGATCGCCGAGTTCTACGCGGCGCTGGGCTTCCGGCGCACCTATCGGCAGGAGCGGCCGAACCCGTACGTCGCGCTGCGCCGGGAGGATCTGCACCTGCACTTCTTCGGCATGCCCGGCTTCGACCCGGAGACCTCGTACGGCTCCTGCCTGGTCCTCGTCGACGACATCGGGGCCCTGCACCGGGCCTTCGCCGACGGCATGCGCGCCGCGTACGGGAGGGTCCTGGTCTCCGGCCTGCCGCGGATGACCCGGCCACGCGTGCGGCGCAACAGCGACCGCCTCACCGGCTTCAGCGTCGTCGACCCGGGCGGCAACTGGATCCGGATCACCGCGAAGGCGCCGGTGCGCGCGCCCGGCCCGGTCAGCCACCTTCGCCGCACGCTGGAGAACGCCGTGGTGCTGGCCGATTCGAAGGGCGATCACGCCCAGGCCGCCAAGATCCTCGACGGCGCGCTGGGCAAGGTCCCGCCGGACGAGGATCCGGCGCTGATGGCGGAGGCGCTGGCCTACCGCGCGGAGCTCGCCCTGGTCCTGGACGACACCGAGACCGCCGCGGAGGCCCTGGAGGCCGCGCGGGAGCTCGACGACACGGGCGCCGAGCTGGCCGAGCTGGCCGAGGCGCTGGCAGCGAAGGCGGGATCGAGCGAAGAGGGGTAGAAAGGGCGGATGGCCGACGAGACGATCATCGCAGTCCGGGATGCCGCTGCCGCGTACGCATCCGCCGTCCGGGAGACGCAGCGCTACTTCGAGCGGCTCGAGGACAACGACGACCCGGGCATCCAGGCGGAGTACGCGTTCCTGGCGGAGCAGGAGAAGGCTGCGCTCGAGGCCCGGACCGACGCGGTGATCGCGGCCGGCTTCGAGGTGCCGTCGATCGACGAGAGCGACCCCGACCACTGAGGCGGGTGGCCCGGCCACTGACACGTGTAGGTTCCGGAACCGCCGCAGGGTCGCGGGACCGGTTCCAGACTGTCAGACTTCGCAACGTGCCCCCAACTGATCCGTATCGTGATTCATCTCTGTCCGTCGATGAGCGCGTCGCCGACCTGCTGGGGCGCATGACCCTGGCCGAGAAGGTCGGG
>NZ_JBFAZH010000921.1:0-3170 GCF_040681735.1 Actinoplanes sp. NPDC051633
CGTACTTCGCGCCGTATCTGACCGGCAGCTACAGCGCGCTGCAACGCCGGCGGCTGATCTATGACGGGCTGCGCCGGGCGGCTCGCGACGGCGAGCCGGTCGGCGTCGAGGACCTGGAGTTCGAGGTACGCAAGGCCGCCGACAAGGCCGGTGTCTTCACCCGGCAGCAGGGAGCGTCCGTGCGCCGCCGCGCGGTCGAGCTCTGGATCATGCAGGAGCTGCTCAGCGTCGACATCCGGGTCACGCTGGAGGGCTGTGGCTTGGCCCGGGTGACACTCGACCGCGACCCGCACGGCACGCTGCCGCCGCCACTGCTGGCGCTCGGCCTGTCCGACGACGAAGGCTGGGATCTCCTCGCGCAGTTGGCGTCAACCGTGCGCAGCCAAGGCGCGGTCAGCGTGCCCGAGGACGTCGACCCCCGCGATGAGGGCTTCGATCCGCGGCGGGGTCCGATCTACGTGCGCGGCTCAGGCAGCGACCGTAAGCGCAAGGTGATCAGCTGGATGCCGGTCAAGGGCGCCAACCGGCGCCTGAATTACGTCAAAGCCGTGCTGGCCGCGGTCGGGTCGGACGCCGACCCGGTGGAAATCCTCCAAGGCTGCTGGGACTACCTCTGCCAGTCCAAGCTCGGATGGCTCACCAAGGTCTCGGCGAAGGCCGTCGGCGAGGTGCGCCAGCTCAACCACCTGGATCTGCGGATGGTGCCGGCCGAGCCCGGCGTGCCGGTCTTCCGCTGCGACTCCTGCCGGACGGTCGCGGCGTATTCGGTCCGTAATGTTTGCTCGGTCAACAAGTGCACGGGCACACTGGTGCCGTACGCCGCGGATCCGCTCACCGCGGCCGACGACCACTATCGGCATCTCTACACGACGATGACCCCGATCCCGTTACGGGCGATGGAGCACACCGCGCAGTGGAACGCGGAGGAGGCGGCCCGCATCCAGAAGCAGTTCCTCATGGGCGAGGTCAACGTGCTGTCCTGCTCCACGACCTTCGAGCTCGGCGTCGACGTCGGTGAACTGGAAGCGGTGTTCCTGCGCAACATGCCGCCCACCACCGCCAACTACATCCAGCGCGCGGGGCGGGCCGGGCGCCGCACCGACTCGGCGGCGCTGGTGGCCACCTTCGCACAACGCCGGGCGCACGACCTCAACCGCTATCAAGACCCCGTGGCCATGGTGAGCGGCAAGGTTCGCGCACCGCAGGTGCCTCTGGACAACGAACGCATCGACCGCAGGCACGCGCACTCGATCGCTCTGGCCGCCTACTTTCGGCACGCCGCCGAAACCGCCGGCGCCCGGTGGCACACCGCCGGCGACTTCTTCCTGGCCGACGAGACGACCGGCGACGTGCCCGCGCTCGCCTTGCGGGACTTCCTGACGCCGGTTCCGGCCGAGGTTCGCGCCTCACTCACTCAGGTCCTCTCGCCGCAGCTGGCCGAGGCGCTGGGCGTGGCCGACGACTCCTGGGTCGACGTCCTGATGGATCTAGCGCAGAAGGTGCATCGCGAGCTCCGTCAGGATGTCGAGTCGTTCAAGGAACGCATCAAGGCGGCCACCGAGGACGAGAAGTGGAATCTGGTCGCACAATGCGGGAGGGCCATCAACACGATCACGGGTCGGCCGTTGCTCGGCTTCCTCGCCAACCGCAACATCCTGCCGAAGTACGGATTCCCGGTCGACACCGTCGAACTGCGGACGGTGTACGCCGAGAATCAGGTCGGCCAGCGGCTCGAGCTCGACCGCGACCTGTCGGTCGCCATCTACGAGTACGCGCCGGGTGCGGAGATCGTCGCCGGCGGTTTCGTCTGGACCTCAGGGGGCGTGTACCGCCTTCCGCAGCACGATCTGGTGGGCCGGCACTTCCGGGTCTGTGAGATCTGTGAGCACTTCTGGGAAGGTAAAAGCGATCCGGGAACGGTGTGCCCCTCGTGTTCCCATGAGTCTCAGGGAAGCGTGCAGCAGTACTTAGATTCAGGTGATCAATGCAACGGTGCTGGTGAATGGGTGGCTTGTGGCACAGATGGGTCGGCCGGGGATGCCGGAGGCGATGAAAGAGGACTTGTGGCGACGCTGGCGGGCCGGTGACTCCATCAGCGTGATTTCCCGGGCGCTGGGCAAGCCGCCGGGGTCGGTCTTCACGGTGCTGAAGTATCACGGCGGCATCGCGCCGGCCGAGCGGGTGCGTCGCGCCGATCGATTGACGGCGGAGGATCGAGAGTCGATCTCTCGTGGGCTCGAGGCTGGAGCGTCGCTGCGCTCGATCGCGGTGTCGATCGGTCGTCCGGCCTCGACGGTGAGCCGGGAGGTCGCTCGCAACGGCGGCCTGGTGAAGTACCGCGCGTTCGCCGCCGAACAGCGCGCCCAGGAACAGGGCCGCCGTCCGAAACCATCCGCGTTGCAGGTCAACCCGCTGCTTCGTCAGCTGGTGGTCGAGCTGCTGAGCAACGAGTGGTCGCCGGAACAGATCGTCGGGCACCTACGACTGGTGCACGCCGACAACCCGTTGATGCGGATCAGCCACGAGAGCATCTACCGCGCGATCTACACCACCCGGTGGAAGGTGGTCCCGCGTGAGCTGTGCAGCAAGCTGCGCACGGGCCGTCCGATCCGCAAGAACAAGCGCAACACCGTCAAGGGCCAGTGGCGCTCACAGATCATCGGCGCGCGGCCGATCGACGAGCGGCCGGCCGCAGCCGACGAGCGGGCCGAGCTGGGACATCTCGAAGGTGATCTCATCGTCGGGGCCAAGAACAGCCAGGTCGCGACGCTGGTCGACCGCAGGTCTCGCCACCTGACCATGGTTGCCCTACCCAGCCGCCACTCCACGACTGTCATCCCCGCCCTGCAGCAGGCGTTCGCCCTGATGGACGACCGCCTACTCAGCACGTTGACCTGGGACCGCGGCATGGAACTGGCCGGCCACCGACTCCTGACGCAGGGCACCGGCGTCGAGGTTTTCTTCGCCGCACCGCGCAGCCCCTGGCAAAGGGGAACGAACGAGAACACCAACAAGCTGATCCGGCAATACCTGCCCAAAGGTACCGATCTCAGCCTCCACAGCCAAGCCGACCTGGACGCCCTTGCCGCCCGACTCAACAACCGACCCCGAAAATGCCTCGGCTACCGCACCCCCGCCGAGTGTGTTGCCTTGACCGCCTGAATCTAAGG
>NZ_JBFAZH010000922.1:0-3170 GCF_040681735.1 Actinoplanes sp. NPDC051633
CCCTGGTCGCCGGACAACCCGGCGCGCCTCGCCGGTGTCACCCGGATGGAGAGCGTGGTCCTGCTCCGCTACGCGCTGTCGGACCGCTGCACAGCTTGATCGCCTGAGCGCCGTTCCAGTCGGCGATGCCCTGCATGAACGCCCGGTTGGGATAGTCGCCCTCGAGCAGTCGCAGCGGCCCGGCGGTCAGCGACAGCCGCTGCACGAGCGTGTAGAAGGCGACCCGGTCGCCGTCGAGTCCGTCCACGGCCAGCCGGTGGTAATCCGCGCCGAGCCGGAAGCCCAGGAAGACGTGCTCCCACTCGACGTCGAAATACATCAGGTCCTCGATGTCGATCATGACCGGCCGCTCGTCGCCGTCGATCAGCACGTGGCCCCACAACTCGCCGTGCACGACCGAGTATTCGGCCCGCGGTTGCACGGCCGCCGCCAGCTCGAGCAGCTTGTCGGACAGCCTCTCCCGCGCCGCCGCGATTCGGGCGTCGCGGGCCGCGGCCTCGCGGAGCATCCGCCGGCCGAAGGCCAGCACCTCACCGCCGTTCGGCCGCCCGCCGGCGTCGACGAAGGCAACCTTCCCGTACGCCGGCGCCCGATACGCCCGCATGGCCGCGAGATCCTCGGCGAGCCGCGCCATCACCGGCTCGGCGGCGGCGGGGTCGCGGGCGAGCCGGTCCTCCAGATCCTCGCCGGGGAAGTCCTCGACGATCGCCAGGTCGCCGCCGGCCAGATAGATTGCCGGAGTCCGCAGCCCCAGCGAGGCGAGCCGCTGCTGTGCGGCCAGGTAGAGCTCGAGCCCCACCCCCGCGTTGAACATCTCCGCGGGATCGCCGTCGCCCTCGCGCGCGGGCCAGTAGTTCTCCTCGGCCGTCCACACGTATGCGATCGCCGTGGTCGCGTCGTCCAGGGTGAGCCGGTAGACCCCTTTGCGCGATCCACCCGCCAGGCGGGCGGCTCCGGTCAGGTCCCGGCCGAATGCTTCCCGGGCCGCGCTGTTCAACCGACTCCGATCCACGACCGGCGAGCTTAGGCTCACGCCATGCACAAGGTCGACTGGAATTCCGCGCTCGAGCCGGCGTACCAGCACGCGCTCACCTACCTGGACGGGCTGCCCGAGCGGCCCGTCACGCCCGCCGTCACGCTCGAGGAGTTGCGCGCGGCTCTGGGCGTACCGCTGCCGCAAGGACCTCAGCCACCCGGCGAGGTCGTCGCCGCGCTCGCCGCCGCGGCCGGACCCGGCGTGGTGGCGTCGGGCGCAGGCCGGTACTTCGGCTTCGTCGTCGGCGGCGCCACACCGGCCGCGCTGGCCGCCGACTGGCTCACCTCCGTGTGGGACCAGAACGCGGGGCTCTACGTGCTCGGTCCCTCCGCGATGGTCTGCGAGGAGGCGGCCGCCGGCTGGGCGATCGACCTGCTCGGCCTGCCGCCGCAGACGTCCGCCGGCTTCGTCACCGGGGCGCAGATGGCCAACTTCACCGCGCTCGCGATCGGCGTCCGGGAGGTGCTGCGCCGCCTCGGCCGGGACGTCGACGCCGACGGGCTGTGGGGCGCGCCCAAGGTACGGGTGCTGGTCGGCGGCGAGCGGCACGGCACGATCGACCGGGCGCTGCGCTTCCTCGGCATGGGCAAGGGTTGCGCCGTGCCGGTCGAGGCGGACGACCAGGGCCGCATGCTCGCCTCCGCGCTCCGCGAGACCCTGGCCGCGGGCGACGGGCCGGCCATCGTGTGCGCGCAGGCCGGCAACGTCAACTCCGGCGCCATCGACCCGATGGGCGAGATCATCGACGTGGCGCACGAGGCCGGGGCGTGGGTGCATGTGGACGGCGCGTTCGGCATGTGGGCCGCCGCCAGCCCCCAGCTCAGGCACATGACCGCCGGCATCGAGAGGGCCGACTCGTGGGCGGTGGACGCGCACAAGTGGCTCAACGTGCCCTACGACTCCAGCCTCGTGCTGTGCGCCCACCCCGCCGCGCATCAGGCCGCGATGGGCGCGCGGGCCAGCTACCTGATGAACGCCGAGCACGGTGAGCGCGACGCCGTCGACTACGTTCCCGAGCACTCCCGGCGGGCGCGCGGCTTCGCCGTCTACGCGGCGCTGCGGGCGCTGGGCCGCGACGGGGTCGCCGAGCTGGTCGAGCGGAACTGCGCGATGGCCCGCCGGTTCGCGCTCGGCCTGGCCGCCGGCGGCGCCGAGATCCTCAACGAGGTGACGCTCAACCAGGTCCTGGTGCGGTTCGGGTCCGACGAACGCACCCGTGAGGTGCTCAAGCGGGTGCAGGAGGACGGCACGTGCTGGATGAGCGGCACGACCTGGCGCGGCGTCGCCGCAATCCGGATATCCGTCTCGAACTGGTCCACCGATGAGAGCGATGTCGATCGCTCTGTCGACACAGTACTTTCCTGCGCGGCCGCCTGAGGGCATTGTGTGCACCATGGACATTCGACGGGGGCGGCGAGTATTCGTCGCGAGTGCGATATTGACCTTGGTGGCCGCGCTGGGACCTGCGACCGGCGTGCGGGGCGCGGCCGGCGACCCGGCCCTGACCGCCGCGCTGGATCAGATCCTGGCCGACTCCCGGCTGGCCGGCGCCTCGGCCGGGCTCGAGGTCCGGGACGCGGTGACCGGCGAGGCGCTGTACGAGCGCAACGTCAACCAGCGGCTGATCCCGGCGTCGAACCAGAAGATCCGCACGTCGATCGCGGCGCTGGAGGTGCTCGGGCCGGACCACCGGTTCCACACCGACGTGCTGACCTCCGGCACGAACCTCTACCTGCGCGGCGGCGGCGACCCGACCGTGCTGGCGAGCGACCTCGACGCCCTCGCCGCCGACGTGGCCGCGACCGGCCTGAAGGTCGTCACCGGTGACCTGGTCGCCGACGACACCTGGTTCGACTCGGTCCGGCTCGGCACCGACTGGGTCTGGGACGACGAGCCCTACTCGTACGCGTCGCCCATCTCGGCGCTGACCGTCGCGCCGAACACCGACTACGACGCCGGCGCGGTCATCGTCGCGACCGGCCCCGGCGCGGCCGCCGGCAGCCCGGCCGCCGTGACGCTGACCCCGCCGAACCACTACGTCAAGGTGATCAACAAGGCCACCACGGGCGCGGCCGGCAGCGCGAACACCGCCACCGCCACCCGCCCGCACGGCACGAACACCGTGGTGGTGACC
>NZ_JBFAZH010000923.1:0-3168 GCF_040681735.1 Actinoplanes sp. NPDC051633
GTCAGCGTGCCGGATGCGCTCGCCGCCACCAGCGCGCCCGGCGAGCCGTTCGCGTCGGCGTAGATCGCCACCTGGTATTGGTTGCCCGGCGCGGCCTGCACCGTCTTGAGATAGACGGAGACCTGGCTCACCGGGAGCGCCGTGGCGCCGTTGACGAACCGCGAGCCGTTCATGAAGTTCATGTCGCCGGCGTCCAGCGAGCCGCCGACCTGGTCGTACCCCAGTCGCGGAGCGCTCGGGTTCGAGGTGGTGAACGAGAACTGGTGGTTGGCCGCCAGCGCGTTGCCCGCCGTGTCGGTGACGCCCGTCCGGACGGTCACCGTGTACTGGGTCGAGGCGGCCAGCGCCGCGGACGGCGTGATCGTCGCCGCCTGGCCGGCCGCGTCGTAGGTGACGGTACGGTTCACCAGCGTGCCGCCCGGGCCGCGAAGCTCCAGGTTCGCCGGCGTGATCGTGCCGGCCGCCATGCCCTCGCTGAACCGCACGGTGATCGGCGCGTTCAGCGCCACCCCGGTGGCGCCGCCGGCCGGGGTCGTGGAGGTCACCGTCGGCGCGGCGGTGTCCGCGCCGGTGGTGGCGTAGATGGAGAACTTCGCGTTCCACCGGCTCGACGTGCCGAACGGGGTCGGCCACGTGCCGAACGGCGTGGACGCGCTCCAGGCGCCCTGGCCGGCCGTGCCGGCGTCGAAGCTCAGGTTGTTGTCGCCGTTGGTGTTGTACATCAGCCAGTACGCGGTGTTGGCGGCCAGCGTCGCGCTGATCGGCCGGGTGTTCCACGAGTTGGCGGTCAGCGCGCCGGACGTGCTGGCCGCCACCCGGGCCCCGGGTGAGCCGTTCGAGTCGGCGTAGACGGCGAGCTGGTACTGGTTGTTCGGCGCCGGTTGCACGGCCTTCATGTACACCGACATGGACGTCACCGTCGCCGGGGCGGACCCGGTGACGAACCGCGAGCCGTTCATGTGGTTCACGTCGCCGGTGTCCACCGACGCGCCGACCTGGGTGTAGCCGATCCGCTGCGGTGCCGGGGCGGCCGCGTAGGTCGCGGTGTACGTCGTCGCCGCCGCCGGAGCGGTGATGACGTGGGTCTGCTGCCCGCCGTCGGACCACGACGCGAACGTCGAGGAGGCCTGCGGCGACGGCGCGGACACCGAGTTGGTCGAGCCCTGGATCACCGTACGGGAGAACGGCGTGATGCTCGACGACGAGCCGACCGCGAGCTGGAGCCCGGACGGCACGGTGTTGAAGGTCAGGTTGACCGTCTTCGGGTCCAGCCGCCGCGTCACGGTGTGCGTGAGGCCGTCCTGGTCGGTGGCGACCAACCTCAGTTCCAGATAGGACGGATACTCGTGGTCGGGCGCCTCGAACGATCCGGACGCCACACCGGTCCAGCTGCGGATGTCATGGGCGTGGCAGTTGTCGGGCGCGGAGCAGTGATGCATGACCAGGCCCCAGTCGAGCCGGGACGCGGGAAGGGTGCCCTGCTGCGGATCGGTGGCGTGCCCGGAGAAGGCGATGACGTCGCCGACCTTCCAGGTCGTGCTCGCGGCCGGCGTGTCCATCACCGCCGTCGGCGCCGAGTTGCCGGGCGAGATCGCGATCGTGCTGGTGTGGGTCGCGCCCAACGTGTCGGTCACCGTCAGCCGCGCGGTGTACGAGCCCACGGTGGTGTAGGTGAACGTCGCCGTCGGCGCGGTGGAGTCGGTGACGCCGTCGTCGGTGAAATCCCAGGCGTAGGTCAGGCGACCGTCGTCGGCCGGATCCGGGTCGGTGGAGCCGGTGCCGTTGAACGTCACGATCAACGGCGTCGGGCCCTGCGTCGGCGACGCGGCGATGACCGCGCTCGGTGGCTGGTTTCCCGGGTAGTAGCGCACGCGGCGGACGGTGCCGCCCAGGTCGACGTGGTAGACCTCCCCGCCGGGGCCAACCTCGAGGTCGACCGGGCTGGCGGCGTCGGAGATGAACGTCTGCAGGTTGGCCGGGTTGGGCAGGCCGCCCGGCGCGGACGGCAGCGACGCCCAGATGCACCGGCGCGAGTAGTCGGCGAAGAAGACCGCGCCGTTGTACGCGGCCGGGTAGGGGCCACCGGCCGTCGGGTAGAACGCCACGCCGGTCGATGATGAGCCACCGGTCGGGCAGGCCTCCCCCGTGACCAGCTTGGCGGCGTGGTTCCAGGCGACGAACGGCGGGGTGTGCGTGTCCGCCGGTGCGGTGTAGAGACTTTCGCAGATCGGCAGGTTGGCGCTGTCGTACCCGGACTGGCGGGCGTTGCCCTCCCAGCACGGCCAGCCGAAGTTGGTGACGCCCGCGGTGGGGTTGACCACCCGGTTGACCTCTTCCCAGGTGTTCCACCCGGTGTCGGAGATCCAGGCCTCGTTGGTGCCGGGCCGCATGGTGAGCCGGTAGGGGTTGCGCAGACCGTTGGCGACGATCCGGCGGACGTCCGGGTCGGCCGAGCCGATGTTCGGGTTGCCGGCCGCTGCCGCGCCGGTGGCCGGGTCAAGCCGCAGCAGCGTGCCGTCGAGCTGGGTCTCGTCGCCCGTGGTGCGGATGTCCTGCGAGCGCAGCGCTCCGCCTTCATTGGCGGGGTCGGCGCACGGGTTGGTCGGCGCCCCGGAGGGGAACTGGCCGTAGTCGACCGCGCTGAAACTGGCGCCGTCGCCGGCGGTGACGTACAGCATCCCGTCGGCGCCGAAGGCGATGTCCCCGATGGAATGACTCGGGAACTGCTGGCACCAGTCGTTCAGCAGGACCTGCTCGCTGCCGGTCATCGTGTCGCCGCCGGCCTGCAGGCGGGAGAGCCGGCCGGAGACCACGCAGCGCCCGTCGTTCGCGTTGGCGCACACGTCGTTCCAGACCGGGGCGGTCTGGCCGGGCGGTGCGTCGTATGTGTACAACACGTAGACATACGGACTGGCCGGGAAGTTGGGTGCCAGCGCCAATCCGAGCAGACCTCGGTCCCACTGGTTGTGCACGTTGGCCGACAGGTCGGCGAACACCGTCGGGGTCGTGTCGGCGAGGTCGTCGAAGACCTTGATGCGGCCGCCCTTCTCGGCGACGAAGACGCGTCCGTCCGGCGCGAACTCCAAATCGGTCGGTGAGCTGAGGCCGCTGAAGACGATCTGCTCCTGGAAGCCGCTCGGCAGCGCGACCGCGGACGCGGTGGGCGCG
>NZ_JBFAZH010000924.1:0-3163 GCF_040681735.1 Actinoplanes sp. NPDC051633
GGCCCGACCCGGGTCCCGGCCGCCGCCCACGCCGCCGGCACCGACGGACACGACACCGACGGACACGACACCGGGAGCACCCATCCCACCGGCGCGTCGACGCAGCTGCCGGCGGGTCTGCAGGTCTCCCAGGACGGCTATCGGCTCACTCCGCTGACCACCACCCTCGCCACCGGCAAGCCCGAGCTGTTCCGGTTCCAGATCACCGGGCCCGACGGCGATCCGGTGACCCGCTACATCACCAGCCACGACAAAGACCTGCACCTGATCGTGGTACGCCGGGACCTATCCGGCTTCCAGCACGTGCACCCCAGCCTGGCAGCGGACGGCACGTGGAGCATCCCGCTCGCCGTGCCTGCCGCCGGGCAGTACCGTGCGTTCGCCGATTTCCGGCCGGCCGGACGCGCCGAAGGGCTGACGTTGGGCGTCGACGTCGCGGCACCCGGCGACTACCGTCCCGCCGCGCTGCCGGCCCCGGCGGCCACCGCCACGGTCGACGGCTACACCGTCACCCTGAACGGCATCCTCATGCCGGGCGCCTCGTCGAAGCTGACCCTGTCCGTCAGCAAGGACGGCACCGCGGTCACCGACCTGCAGCCCTACCTCGGCGCCTACGGGCACCTGGTCGCCCTGCGCGACGGCGACCTGGCGTACCTGCACGTGCACCCCGACGGCGCACCCGGTGACGGCCGCACCCCGGCCGGACCGCAGGTCGTCTTCCACGCCGAAGTCCCCTCAGCCGGCGCATACCGCCTGTACCTGGACTTCCAACACGCCGGAAAGGTGCGCACGGCTGCGTTCACCGCCGTCGCGGGTACGCCCGCCCCGCGGGCATCCGCCTCACCGCCGGCCACCGCTTCGCCGCAGGCCACCGCCTCGCCGCAGCCATCACCGGGCCATGGCGATGACGGCCACACCCACGAATGAAGGGGGCAGCAATCATGGCATCCGTCGCCGAGCCCATGCCGAAGGTGCTGAACCGGATCGAGTTGTCGATCGGCGGGATGACCTGCGCCTCCTGCGCGTCGCGGATCGAGAAGAAACTCAACCGCATGGACGGCGTCACGGCCACGGTCAACTACGCCACGGAGAAGGCCGCGGTCAGCTACACGGGCGAGGTCACGCCGAAGGAACTGATCGCCACGGTGGAGAAGACGGGCTACACCGCCGGCCTGCCGCCACCTCCTCGGACGGCCACAGCCGACCCGGCGCTGCCGGAGCACCCGGTCGACGAGTCCCGGGCGCTGCGTACCCGGCTGTGGGTCTCGATCGTGCTGAGCGTCCCGGTGATCGTGCTGGCGATGGTGCCGGCCTGGCAGTTCACCTCCTGGCAGTGGCTGTCGCTCACCCTGGCCGCGCCGGTCGTGGTCTATGGCGGCCTGCCGTTCCACAAGGCAGCCTGGACGAACCTCCGCCACGGCTCCGCAACCATGGACACGCTCATCTCGATGGGCACCCTGGCGGCGTTCGGCTGGTCGCTGTGGGCGCTGTTCCTCGGCACCGCCGGCACCCCGGGGATGACTCATCCCTTCGAGCTGGCGATCGGCCGGACCGACGGCTCCGGCGCCATCTACCTCGAGGCCGCCGCGGGGGTCACCACGTTCCTCCTCGCCGGCCGCTACTTCGAGGCACGTTCGAAGCGTCGCGCCGGGGCCGCCCTGCGGGCTCTGCTCGAGCTGGGTGCCAAGGACGTGACGGTGCTGCGCGATGGCGTCGAGCGGCGGATCCCGATCGCCGAACTCGCCGTCGGGGACCGGTTCGTCGTGCGGCCAGGAGAGAAGATCGCGACCGACGGCATCATCGAGGACGGCGCCTCCGCGGTCGATGCCAGCATGCTGACCGGCGAGTCCGTGCCGGTGGAGGTAGGCCCGGGCGACGCCGTCACCGGAGCCACGCTCAACGCCGGCGGGCGGCTGATCGTGCGCGCCACCCGGGTCGGCGCCGACACGCAGCTGGCGCAGATGGCCGAGCTGGTCGAACAGGCGCAGACCGGCAAGGCTGCCGCGCAGCGGCTGGCCGACCGGATCTCGGCCGTGTTCGTCCCGATCGTCATCGCGCTCGCGGTCGCGACGCTGGGCTGGTGGGTCGGCACCGGCAGCGGCTGGACGGCCGCACTCACCGCTGCCGTCGCCGTACTGATCATCGCCTGCCCGTGCGCCCTGGGCCTGGCCACCCCGACGGCGCTGCTGGTCGGGACCGGCCGCGGCGCGCAGCTGGGCATTCTGATCAAGGGTCCTGAGGTGCTCGAGTCCACCCGCATCGTGGACACGGTGGTGCTCGACAAGACCGGCACCGTGACCACCGGCCGCATGACCCTGGTCGACGTCACACCGGCCGACGGTGAGGACCGCGACTTGCTGCTGCGCCTGGCCGGTGCGGTCGAGGCCGCCTCCGAGCACCCCATCGCGCAGGCCGTCGCCCGTGCCGCCGCCGACACCCTCGGCTCGCTTCCGCCGGTGTCCGGCTTCGCGAACACCGAGGGTCTCGGCGTCCGGGGCACCGTCGACGGTCACCAGGTGCTCGTCGGCCGTCCCGCCCTGCTGAAGCAAGCCGGCCTCGAGGTGCCGGCGCAGGTCGAGCAGACGGTCGCCGCCGCGCAGGCGGCCGGGCAGACCGCCATCGTCGCCGGCTGGGACGGCATCGCCCGCGGCGTGCTCGCCGTGGCCGACGGCGTCAAGCCGAGCAGCCGCGACGCCGTGGCCGCGTTGCGCCGCCTCGGCCTGACGCCCGTGCTGCTGACCGGTGACAATGCCACAGTTGCCCACTCCGTGGCCGCCGCGGTCGGCATCGACGAGGTCATCGCGGACGTCCTGCCGGCCGGGAAGGTGGCGGCGGTCAAGCGGCTGCGGGCCGCGGGCCGGACGGTGGCCATGGTCGGCGACGGCGTCAACGACGCCGCGGCGCTGGCCGAAGCCGATCTGGGCCTGGCCATGGGCTCCGGCGCCGACGTCGCCATCGAGGCCTCCGACCTGACCCTGGTCCGCGGAGATCTGATGGCCGCCGTCGACGCGATCCGCCTGTCGCGGCGCACCATACGGATCATCAAGAGCAATCTGTTCTGGGCCTTCGGCTACAACGTGGCCGCGCTGCCGCTGGCCGCCCTGGGCATGCTGACCCCGATGATCGCCGGCGCCGCGATGGCGTTCTCGTCGGTGTTCGTCGT
>NZ_JBFAZH010000925.1:0-3161 GCF_040681735.1 Actinoplanes sp. NPDC051633
GGCCGGCGTGAGTACCACCTCAAGCCGTTCCGGGCCGCGATCGCGGCCGGAACCTCGCAGATCATGCCGTACTACGGCATGCCGGTGGGCACCGACTGGACTGAAGCCGGCTTCGCGTTCAACACCGAGGTCATCACCGGGTTGCTCCGCGGCGAGCTGGGCTTCGACGGCATCGTGTGCACGGACTGGGGCCTGATCGGCGACAGCGTCATCCTGGGTCAGCCAATGCCGGCCCGGGCCTGGGGGGCCGAGCACCTGAGCGAGGTGCAACGGGCGCAGCGAATCATCGACGCCGGGTGCGACCAGTTCGGCGGCGAGTCCCGCCCCGAGCTGGTGGTCGAGCTGGTCCGATCCGGGCAGGTCAGCCAGGCCCGCATCGACGAATCCGTCCGCCGCCTGCTGCGGGAGAAGTTCCTACTCGGACTCTTCGACCAGCCGTTCCTCGACGTCGATCACGCCGTGGCAACGATCGGCCGGCCCGACTTCGTGGCCGCCGGCGAGGTCACCCAGCGCGCAGCGATCGTACGGCTCACCGCCGCCACGTCGGGCCCGGCCGCGCTGCCGATGGGCACCGGCCACGCCGTCTACGTCGAGAACATCAGCCCGGCCGCGGCTGCCCGGCTCGGCCGGGTGGTCGCCGACCCGACTGAGGCTGACGTGGCGGTGCTGCGCCTCGACGCGCCCTACGAACCACGCCCCGGCGGGTTCGAGTCGTTCTTCCACGCCGGCTCGCTGGAGTTCCCGGCGGACGAGCGGGACCGGGTCATCGCCGTCTGCCGGCAGGTCCCGACGATCATCGTGCTGTTCCTGGACCGGCCGGCGATCGTGCCCGAGATCGCCGCCGCGGCGGCCGCCCTGCTGGTGGAGTTCGGTGCCCGCGACGACGCCGTCGTCGACGTCCTGCTCGGCCACGCCCACGCGCGCGGCCGGTTGCCGTTCGACCTGCCCTCGTCCATGCAGGCCGTGGTGGACAGCCGCACCGACACCCCGTACGACACCGCCGACCCGCTGTTCCGCTTCGGCGACGGCATCGTCACCTGAGCAGTCCACCCCCACCCCGAGGGAGCCGACCCATGCCGCAGCAGGCCAAAGCCCCGCCCACGCAACCCTTCCGCGCCGACGCGTTCGCGCCTTCAGACGATACGACCTTGCGATGGCTGGGCATGGCCGGCTTCCTGATCAACAGCCGCGGCACGACGATGATGATCGACCCGCTGCTACGCGGGTTCGACATGCCCATCATGATCGAGATGCCGGTCACCGCCGCCGACGTCCCGCACCTGGACGCCGTCCTGGTCACCCACAGCGACAACGACCACTACAGCGTCCCGACCTGCCGGGACCTCGCCGGCGTCACCGACGCCTACCACTCCACCCAGTACGTCGCCGGGCTGATGACGGACCAAGGGCTGCCCGCGCACGGCCATGACATCGGCGACCAGTTCGACGTCGGCGCGGTACGCGTCGAGGTGACGCCGGCGGACCACGCCTGGCAGAACGAGTCCCCCGGCGCCGCCACCCGCATCTTCCGGACCGAGGACGCCTGCGGCTTCTGGATCACCACGCCCGACGGCACCATCTGGGCGCCCGGCGACTCACGCTTGATCGAGGAGCATCACCTGCGCATGCCCGCTCCCGACGCCCTGCTGTTCGACTTCTCCGACAGCGAATGGCACTTCGGGCTCGCCGGCGCCGCGCGGATGGCCAACGCGTACCCCGGCACACCGTTGCTGCTGCACCACTGGGGATCGGTCGACGCTCCGGACTTCCCGCCCTTCAACGGCGACCCGCAGACCCTGCACGCCCTGATCGAGAATCCGCAACGCATCCAGGTCCTCGCCCCGGGTGAGCCGTACCGGCTGCAGCGGTCGCCGTCGGCCGGATGAACGATTCGGTCTCACCGTGGGCGCCGTTCCGGCACCGGGCGTTCTTCTGGCTCTGGCTCGGCGTCGTGATCAGCAGCGTCGGTCTGTGGGCACAGACGGTGGGCGCGCAGTGGCTGTTCGTCAACGACCCCGGCGCGGCGACCATCGTCACCCTGGTGCAGACCGCCACCACGCTGCCGATGATGCTGCTCGCCCTGCCCGCCGGTGTGCTGGCCGACGCGTTCGACCGCCGCGGGCTGATGCTGGGCGTGCAGGCGTACTTCGTCGTCGCGGCCGTCCTGCTCGCCGTGCTCACCGCGGCCGGGATGATGCCCCCGGCCCTGCTGCTGACCTTCACGTTCGCCATCGGCGCCGGCCAGGCCGTCCTGTCACCCACCTGGCAGGCCCTCATCACCGAGCTCGTACCCCGCACCGAGCTGGCCGCCGCCACCCGCCTCGACATGGTCAGCGTCAACGTCGCCCGGGCCGCCGGCCCTGCCCTGGCCGGTCTCGTGATCGCCCGCTGGGATGTGCCGCCGGTGTTCGGCGGCACGGCCGCCGCCGCCGGGATCTTGGCCCTCGTGCTGCTGGCCTGGCGCCGCCCCCGCGTCACCCATCGCGAGCGGGAACCATTTCTCCCGGCCCTGGTCGCCGGCAGCCGATACGTACGGCACGAGCCGGTCGTCCGGCGGATCCTGCTGCGCCTCGCCACCTTCATGGCCCCCGCGTGCGCCGTGTGGGCACTTCTGCCGCTGATCGCCAGCCGGCAGCTCGGCCTGGGCGCCGACGGCTACGGGTTGCTCTTCGCCGCCCTCGGCGTCGGCGCCGTGGCCGGCGCCCTGGGCCTGGGCCGGATCACACGGCATCTCTCCTCCAACGCGGTGCTCGCGCTGGCCGCGCTCGCCTTCGCGCTGGCCTTCGGAGCGCTCGCCGTGGCCACGGATGCGTGGATCGCGGTGCCGCTGCTGGTCGTGTGCGGCCTGGGGTGGACCGCCACCGTGTCCACCGTCATCTCCGAGCTGCAGCTGTTCCTGCCCGGCTGGGTACGTGCCCGGGCCATCGCGGTGTACCTGATGGTCTTCCTCGGAACCCAGGCGCTCTTCTCCCCGATCTGGGGCCAGGTCACCCAGCACCTCGGCCTCGACGTGGCCATGCTGGCAGTCGCCGCCCTGGTCGGCCTCGGCGCGGTCGCCGGCCTGGCGCTGCACGTACCCGACAGCCAGCAACTCGACCGCTCCGCGCTGTCCTACTGGATCCCGGCGCCGGTGGCAGTGGAGCCGGACCCGGGCGCCGGAC
>NZ_JBFAZH010000926.1:0-3146 GCF_040681735.1 Actinoplanes sp. NPDC051633
CGCGGCGCGGCGGCGCCCCCGGGGGCGGCCCGCGGCGGGGCGCCGGGGGGGGGCGCGGCCCACGGCGCCTCCCCCCGCGCCCGGGTTGCAGAAGCAGCCGGTACGCAGCGACAGGCCGGCCTTGGTGGCCTCGGCGGCGACCAGTCGTTCGTCGACCACGGCGCCGTCCGGGTCGAGCAGGTTGAACGCCACCGTGCCGCCGCGGCCGTCCGGGCCGGGCGGGCCGTACACGCGGCACATCGGGTTCCCGTTGGTGTGCCGCGACTCGGCGAGGCGGCTGAGCAGCCAGCCGGTCAGCGCGCGTACCCGCTCCCGGATCGTCTCCCGCCCGAGACCCTGCAGCCAGGCCAGCCCGAACTCGACGTCGGGGATGTGCAGGAAGTTGGGGGTGCCGTCCTCGAACGCGGTCTCGTCGCCGGTGAGCCGGTGCCAGTCGGTGGCGACGCTGGCGACCACGACCGTGCCGCCGGCGAACCACGGCCTGCGCAGCCGGGCGAGCGCTTCCCAGCGGGCCACCAGGCAGCCGACGCCGGTCGGGTAGCCGAGCACCTTGTACCAGCTGATCGGCACGAAGTCGGGGTGCACGCGGCTCAGGTCCAGCGGGTAGATCGGCAGGTAGGCGGCGACGTCGAGGAGCACGTCGTACCCGGCTCGCTGCGCGGCCGGCACCCAGTCGAGCGGGTGCTGGACGCCGGTGAAGTTGCTCTGCGCGGGGAAGGCGAACAAGCCGCGCCGCGGCCGCAGCGCCCGGGTGACGGCGGGCTCGGTGACCCGCAGGTCCGGCCCTTCCAGCGGTACGTAGCGGCGGCGGGCGCCGGCCCGGCGGGCGAACTCGCGGATCCCGTTGATCGAGTTGTGGTTGTCGACGGTCATCACGAGGTCGCGGCGCCGGCCGAACGGGTACGCCTCGCCGACCAGCCGGCAGGCCTCGGAGGCGTTGGCGGTGAAGATGACGGCGTACTCGTCGGGTGCGGCGTTGAGGAAGCGCAGCACGGCGCGGCGGGCGGACTCGACCTGCTCGGTGGAGGCGGCGGACGCGGGGTTTTGCGAGTGCGGGTTGCCGAACGCGCGGGAGGTCAGCCGCCGCTGGTGCTCGAGCAGCTGTGCGCGGGCGTAGACCCCGGCGCCGGTGTAGTCGAGGTAGACCTCGCCGCCGTGGTCGAGGTGCGCGTACTCGGTCGCCCGGAGCTCATCCAGCCGCAGCGTGCCCGCATATCGCGGGTACGCGGCCAGGAATTCTCCCTCGGACACGGCGTCACCGTACAAGCCCCTTGTCGATCGGAACACCCAAGATTCGCATGCCCGACGGTCGGGTATTCGACCGCCGTCTCGCAGGCCGGCCGTGCTCAGCCTGCTTTGGCCGCCCGGCGCTTCGCCACGTACCGGACGATCTTGGCCTGGGTGCCGCAGTCCTCCATCGAGCACCAGCGGCGGCTGCCGTTCTTCGACCGGTCCAGGAACAGCCAGGGGCAGTATCCGCACCGCTTGAGCCGGCCGATCTCGTCGCCGAGGAGCAGCTCGTGGGCCGCCGCGGCGACCGGCCACAGCGGGGCGACCGGCTCGGTCAGGTCCCAGGCCGGGCCGGTGTCGCCGAGGTGGGACCGGTCGACGGCCTCGGTGACGTGGCGGCGCAGCCGTGACCAGCCGGGGTTGGGGTCGGTGCCGTCGACGTAGGCGCCGAACGTCTCGTTGAGCGCGTCGCGCAGGTCGGCTGCCCGCCGCACGGCGGCCGCGGCGCGGCGAGGGTGCTGCTCCCCCAAGGCTCGGAGGTGCTCGGCGTCGGCCGGGCGGAGCAGGTCGGCGCGCCGGGCCCAGAGCAGGAGTTCCGGGTACGTCGCGATGTGGTCGTGGCGGCCCGGGCCGAGCGGGTCGTCGACCGTGTTGGCGAGGTTGAGCGCCGGATGGTCGGTGACGATCGGCAGCTCCCGCGGAGGTGTTTCCATCAAAGCCGACTTTACCCGTCCGCGTGGCCTACAACATAACAGTCATTATGGTGTACCGGCGTTTTGTCCGGTTCGGTGATTACCGGATTACCGTTAATAGCAATCCGATAATTAGCAGCGACGAGTCGAGTGGCGCAGCCCACCCCAGAAGTTGTTGAAGTTTCAGAATTTTCGGCCGAGGCTTGTCGGTAGAACATCAACAGGCTGCGAGGTCGAGATGACGGTCAAGGTGACGGCGCCGGTGCGCACCCGGATGCCGGCCGCATGAGGTCCGACCTGCACTGGCTCGCCGCCGCCGTCGACGTGTCCCGCGCCGCCCCGCCGGTCCCCGACCGCTACGCCGTGGGCGCGGTCGTCGTGGGCGCGGACGGCACCCTGCTGGCCACCGGTTTCACCGGGGAGGGTGACCCGCTCCTGCACGCAGAGGAGGCCGCCCTGGCCAAGATCGCCGGGGATGCCGGCAGGGATGTCCGCGGGGCCACGCTCTACACCTCGCTGGAGCCGTGCACGATGCGCCGGTCGCGGCCGAGGACCTGCACCGACCTGATCGTCGCGGCCGGCATCACCCGTGTGGTGCTCGCGCTGCGGGAGCCGTTGCTGTTCGCCGACTGCGACGGCGTCGAGTCGCTGCGCCGCCACGGCGTCGAGGTGCTCGAGCTGCCGGCTCTGGCCGGGCGGGTCCGTGACCTGAACGCGCACGTGCTGGCCCGCGAGGTGGCGCCGGCGTGACCACCGAGCCGCGCTGGCTGGCGACCGATCAGCTGGACGCCTGGATGAACCTCACCCAGGTGCTGATGCTGCTGCCCAGCGCGCTGGACCGGCAGCTGCGCGACGAGGCCGGCGTCCCGCACGCGTATTACCAGATCCTCGCGATGCTGAGCGCGGAGCCGGGGCGGGCGATGCGGATGACCGACCTGGCCCGGCGGGTCGGCGCCACCAGCAGCCGGCTCTCCCACGCGGTGGCCAGCTTGGAGCAGCGGGGCTGGGTGCGGCGGCAGGCCTGCCCGAGTGACCGGCGCGGCCAGATCGCGGAGCTCACCGACGCCGGATTCGCGACGCTGGAGGCCGCCGCGCCCGGTCACGTGGCCCAGGTGCGCCGGCTGATCTTCGACCACCTGGACGACGAGGACGTGACCCGCCTGCGGGAGATCACCGGCAAGATCCTGCCGGGGCTCAGTGGGTGACGCGGCCGGTGTCCCAGAT
>NZ_JBFAZH010000927.1:0-3140 GCF_040681735.1 Actinoplanes sp. NPDC051633
TGACCGGTGTGCGGCTGGCCGCCTCGGTCGCGCTGATCCTGGCCGTCACCGGCGAGCTGGTGATCGGCTCTCCCGGCCTGGGCAAGGAGATCGACCCGGCGCAGCAGCGCGCGATCGGCCGGGTCCAGCAGGGCGTGACTCCAGTCCAGCGCCGCGCGGATCGAGCGGTGCCGGTCGTCGGCGCGGGAGCCGCCGGCGAGCATCCGCAGCGGGTCGGCCAGGGCGGCGGTGAGCCCGTCGACGCCGAGCGTGGGCCACCGGGCGGCGGCCAGCTCGACGGCCAGCGCCATCCCGTCCAGACGCGCGCAGAACGAGGCGATGTGGTGGCTCTGCGCGGGATCCGGCGGCCGGCCCACCGCCCCCGCGCGGTCCATGAAGAGCGCGACCGCCTCCGACGCGGCGCCGCCGGCCAGCGACAGCGGCGGCACTTCGTAGACCCGCTCGAACGGCACCATCAGCCGGGCCCGGCTGGTCGCCAGGGCCGTCAGCCCGGGGCACGTCGCGAGCAGCCGCTCGAGCAGCGGCACCACGCCCTCGAGCACGTGCTCGCAGTTGTCCAGCACCAGCAGGGCGTGCCGGTCGGCCAGCGCGGCGACCACCCATTCGTCCAGCGTGCGGCCGGGCTGCTCGCCCAGGCCCAGTGCGCCGGCGAGAGCCGCCGCGACCCGCTGCGGGTCGGTGATCGGCACCAGGTCGACGAACCACACGCCGTCGGGGTAGGCGTCCGCGGCGTCCGCGGCCACCGCGAGGGCAAGCCGGGTCTTGCCGACCCCGCCGGGGCCGACCGCGGTCACCTGCCGATGCGTACGAATCATCTCGGCCAGGTCGGCCCGCTCCGCCGTCCGCCCGACGAACGAGGTCAGCTGGGCCGGCAGAACCGGGGCGGGTTGCGTACGGCCGGCGCCGGTCAGCCCGGCCGCGCGCTGCGCGAGCGCTCGCCGGTCCGGCACACCCAGCTTGCGCAGCAGGGCGGCGACGTGACTCTCGGCCGTGCGGGTCGAGATGAACAGCCGGGCGCCGATCTCGGCATTGGTCAGGTGCTCCCCGACCAGAGCCAGCACCTCGGCTTCCCGGGTCGAGACCTCCACGTTCGGCGCCACGGGCCCATCCTGCCCCATCGGTTCCGTAGCCGAATCCGTAGTCACTACGGATGTCCGGGCGGGACCTGCCCGAGATGCTGAGTGCAGTCCCAACGACCTGCAGTTTCCCCGACTTGAGGAGTCACGATGAACGACACGACCACCACCACGTTCGGCATCCAGACGGTTCTGCACCCGGTGTCCGATCTGGCCACCGCCAAGGCGATGTACACCGCCCTGCTCGGCGTGCCGCCGCAGACCGACGGCCCGTACTACGTCGGCTTCGACGTCGCCGGCCAGCAGATCGGGCTGGTGCCCGGCGGCGGGCCGCAGAAGATCGGCTCGCCGGTGGCGTACTGGCACGTGCCGGACCTCGCGGTGAAGCTGGCCGAGGTGACGGACGCCGGGGCCACCATCAGCGAGCCCGCACACGACGTCGGCGGCGGACGCCTGGTCGCCACCGTCACCGACCCCGACGGCAATGTCCTCGGGCTCATCCAGGACCGCTGATCCCGATGGCCGTCCAGTCGCCGGCATCGGCGTCCCGCTTCCGGTCGTACGCTCCGGTGGTCGACCAACCGGTCCTGCGCAGGATCCTTCCCGGGCTGGCGGTGTCGGCACTGGGCGATGGGATGAGCGTGGTCGCGGTCGCCTGGCTCGCGGTGCAGATCGCACCCGCGGACCAGGCGGCCGCCTGGACCGGGCTCGCGATCGCCGCTTACACCTTGCCCGCGACGCTCGGCGCCGCGGTCTTCGGCCGGCTCGTGCGGCGGTTCAGCGGGGCCGGCCTGGTCGCGGTCGACGCGTCGGTGCGCGCCGTGGCCCTCGGCACCACCGCAGTGCTCGCCGTGACCGGCCGGCTTGGTCCGGTCGGCTACGTCCTGCTGCTGGCCGCGTCGTCGCTGCTGCACGCCTGGGGCAGCGCCGGCACGTACACGCTGGTCGCCGAACAGCTGCCGGAGCGGCACCGGGTGGCCGGCAATGCGCTGGTCTCAACGTTCAACCAGGCCGCGTTCGTGGTCGGCCCGGCGCTCGCCGGGGCCATCAGCGCCGTCGCCGGGCCGGGCTGGGTGATCGGGGCGGACGCGGCCAGCTTCGCCATCCTGGCGGTCAGTTGCATGACCGCCAGGGCCGGGCGACGCGCGGCCGGGTTCTCCGCCCTTGCCGAAGGCTCAGCGGCCGGAAGCAACACAGCCCTTGCCGAAGGCTCAGCGGCCGGAAGCAACACAGCCCTTGCCGAAGGCTCAGCGGCCGGAAGCAGCACAGCCGGCTGGCGGACCATCGTCGGCACGCCCCGACTGCTCGGCCTCACGGCCGTCACGTGCGTCTTCTACTTCCTGTACGGGCCGGTCGAGGTCGCCCTGCCGATCTACGTCGCCCGAGATCTGGGCGGCTCCCCCGCGCTGCTCGGCGCGTACTGGACCGCCTTCGGCATCGGCGCGGTCGCCGGCGGGCTGGGCGCCGGCCTGCTGCGCAACGGTCGCCTCTTCGCCGTCGTCGCCGTGATCATCATGGGGTGGGGCGCCGCCCTGCTGCCGATCGCACTGACCGGGACGGTGTGGCTGGGCCTCGCCGGCCTGGCCGTCGGCGGCCTGATCTACGGACCGTTCACCGCCATCTGCGTCGCGCTGTTCCAACTGGTCAGCCCGCCGCACATGCTCAGCCGGGTGCTCGCCGCCCGAACCGCACTGACCATCCCGTCGACCGCCCTGGGCACGCTCGCCGGCGGCCCTGCCGTGACCGCTCTCGGTGCGCGTCCCACGCTGCTCGCGTCGGCGTTGCTGACCATCGCTCTCGGCGCCGTCCTCGCCGCCGGCGGCGGGAGGGCCAAACGGGAATGACAACCGTTGTCCAGCAGTTGAAGGGGGTGCGCCGCCACGAGGGTGGGCGCGGAAGAAGGTCTGTCATGAAGGTGCGCAACTCGCTGCGGTCGCTGAAGAGCAAGGCCGGCTCCGTGGTGGTCCGCCGCCGCGGCCGGCTGGTCGTCATCAACCGCAAGAACCCGCGCTGGAACGGCCGCCAGGGCTGATCCCCGCAGACGATGTGCGTGGCACGGCCGGT
>NZ_JBFAZH010000928.1:0-3137 GCF_040681735.1 Actinoplanes sp. NPDC051633
CTCGTGATGGCCGAACCACTGAACCGGGCCATGCTCCTCGGCGTCGAGGAAACCCCGGCCACAGCGGACCTCGACCGCCACGCCGACCATGCCGTACGGACCTTCCTCGCCGCCTACCGGCCTTGACAAGCAACGCCCGCAAAGCCTGGCATTCGTCCAGGATCGCCGGGCCTCCCTTGCGGTGGATCGCTCCGTCGACTCCGTCGCCCGGCAGGGACGTGTTCGCCGTGTTGACGATGACGTCGATCTGCCCGGCTGTGATGTCTGCGAGGACGACGGTTGCGCTACATCGATGGCGCTGCCTCCGAGCCCGTGACGGTGGCGTTGACCATGCCCGTGGGACGTCGCGCTACTGGTCGGCGGGCTCCACCACGATCCCCAGCGCCCCAGCAAGGACGTACGACAATTCGAGAAGGTCGTCGGGATGTACCACCGCGCCCTCCCAACTGGTGATGCCACCGACCCCTTGCAGTTCACAACGCCGGAACCGCGCGCCGGCCATCGTGGCTTTGTGGAACTGTGCCCTCGACAGATCGCATCCAATGAAGCTGACGCCCCGCAGGTCGGCCTCGGTGAAATCCGCCCCGGCCAGATTGCAGCGCTCGAAAGTCACCACGTCGAACCGGGCGAACCGCCAGTTCGTCAGATCGACCTTGCAATCGACGAAGGCGACATCGCTGAGCAGCCCGTCGTTGCAGGCCAGGCCGGTCGCCCGGCAGCCCGACAGCGTTACGCGCTGGAGCCTCGCCTTCTCGGCCCGCACGTTCGACAGGTCGGCGGTGTCCACCACGCAGTCGACGAAGCGGACGCTCGGCAGGAACGCGCCGGCGAAACCGGTCCTCCGGAAGTCACAGCGGTCGAAGAGGACTCCCTCAGCCAGCACACCAGCAAGGTGGACGTCGCCGTAAGCAGCGGCCTCGATCGTCTGCTCGTGTTCGAGCTCGCGCTGTACGTCGCCGGCCGGCCACAGCTTAGCGGGCATCTTCGGCTTTCGCGGTGGACCCACTCGCGGTCGGCGGTTTACGGCACCTCGTCGATTCACCACCGGGCCACCCTACGGGCCGCAGCCGCGCCTACCGTCGCTGGTTCGGCGGCGAGCCGCTGGTCGCCTCGCTCTGATCAAGGACGCCGCTAGGTCTTGCGCATAATAGGAGCGTCGGGGAACCTGATGCCATCATCGCCATTGAGGCTGATGAATACTCGCAGCTCAAGGGCTCAGCCGATCGCGAAGCTGGGATGCGGCGGCTGGTTGTAGGCGGTGTTCTGCCACGCCACCGCCTCCCGGTACTGGCGGTCCTGCATCAGCGACGGGCGCGAGATGCCGGTCGGGTCCGTGGTCGAGTAGATCCGCAGGGCCCGGTTGTCGCTGGTCGGCCAGATCACCTCCTCGCGCCAGTCGCCGAGGATGTCGGCCTGCAGCGACGGCGTGGCCTTCGTGCCGTTGTTGGAGTGGACCCCGCTCGCGGTCAGCAGGCGGGTGTCGCCGCTCGTGCCGTACTTGTCGATGTGTGTGCCGTCGAGCAGCTCGCGCTGGCCGTCGCCGTCCCACCAGATCACGAAGTTCGCCGAGCCCGGCTTGCGGCCGATGTTGCGGCCCGAGGTGTTGAACATCCCGCTCACCGCGGACGACCACGACTCGGCGCCGGGGCTGCCCGCGTAGACGTCGGCGGAGACGCCCCGGCCGTTGTCGCAGCCGCAGGACGCGTTCGACCAGATGATGCTTCCGGTACGCGCGTCCGCCATCCACGCGGCCAGGCTCGACGAGTTCTCGTCCACCTTGAACACCTCGAGCCCCGCGCGACTCGGGATGAGGTCGCCGACGTGGTACGCGTCGCCGTGCCCCTGCCCGTTGACCCACAGCCCGGCGCCGTTGTCGTCGATCGCCATGGCGCCGTAGAGGATCTCGTCGCGCCCGTCGGCGTCCACGTCGGCCACCGACAGCTGGTGGTTGCCCTGGCCGGTCCAGCGTGAGCCGTTGCTGGACGAGCTGCTGTCGAAGGTCCAGCGCCTGGTCAGCGCGCCGCCCCGGAAGTCCCAGGCCGAGATGACGCTGCGGGTGTAGTAGCCGCGCGCCATGATGATGCTCGGGTACGAGCCGTTCACGTACGCGGTGCCGGCCAGGAACCGGTCCACCCGGTTGCCGTAGCTGTCGCCCCAGCCCGAGACGGTGCCCGCGCCGGGACGTAGCTCTCGGTGTCCATCGCCCGGCCGGTCTGCCCGTTGAAGACGGTCAGGTATTCCGGGCCGGCCAGGATGTAGCCGGACGAGTTGCGGTGGTCGGCGTTCGCGTTGCCGATCACCACCCCGGCGCCGTCGCGTGTCGCGTCGGCGGTCTTCATGGCCACCTCGGCGCGGCCGTCGCCGTCGTAGTCGTACACCTGGAACTGCGTGTAGTGGGCGCCGGCCCGGATGTTGCGGCCCAGGTCGATGCGCCAGAGCCGGGTGCCGTTCAGCTCGTACGCGTCGATGAACACGTTGCCGGTGTAGCCGGCCTGCGAGTTGTCCTTGGCGTTGGACGGATCCCACTTGAGGACGATCTCCCACTGACCGTCGCCGTCCAGGTCGCCGACGCTCGCGTCGTTGGCCGAGTACGTGTACGACACCCCGTCCGGCGTGGTGCCACCGGGCGGGATCTGGATGGGCACGTCCTGGCTGGCGGCCAGCGTCTGCACCGGGGCGTCCGCGGCCATCGTCTCCACGCCGCCGGACACGGCCCGCACGGTGTACCGGGCACCGGCCGGGGCCCTGGTGTCGGTGTAGTTGGTGTGCGACGTGGTGGCCACCTTCGCGCCGTCGCGGTACACCGCGAAGGTGGTGCCGGCCGGGTCGGCGGTGAGCAACCGCCAGGACAGGAAGTTGCCGGCCTCGGTGCGCATCGCGATCAGGCCGCGATCGAGCCGCTCGGTGACGCCACCGGTGGCGGCGCTCGCCGCGGGGGCGCGGGCCGTGGTCACGGCGAGGGCGCCGCCGGCCACGAGCAGGATGCCGGCGGCGGCGATGGGGATGCTTCGTCTCATGGGTGCCGTCCAGGGGCGTCGGGGATGGGAGGCGCGCTCGGGGGAAAGCGCTTACCTCACCGCACGATACCCGCACATAGACGGCTGTCAATTGTATCAACCCTTCCCGTGGGAGCGATC
>NZ_JBFAZH010000929.1:0-3134 GCF_040681735.1 Actinoplanes sp. NPDC051633
GGACTGCGACGCGCCCAGCACGTCGCCCTCGCGGCGCTGCTCCAGGTCGATCTCGGAGAGCTTGAAACCGTCCGTCGTGGACGCCACCGCCTCGAGCCGCTCCCGGGCCGTCGAAGCCTCGGGCGCCTCGGTGACCAGCAGGCAGATGCCGGCCGCCGAGCCCCGGCCGACCCGGCCGCGCAGCTGGTGCAGCTGGGAGACGCCGAAGCGGTCGGCGTCCATGATGATCATGACGGTGGCGTTGGGCACGTCGACGCCGACCTCGATCACCGTGGTCGCGACCAGCACGTCGACCTCGCCGGCCGCGAAGGATCGCATCACCGCGTCCTTCTCGTCGGCCGGCAGCTTGCCGTGCAGCACCTCGATCCGCAGCCCGTGCAACGGGCCCTCGGCCAGGATCGGAGCCACCTCGGTGACCGCGAGCGGCGGCCGCCGCGCCGACTCGAGATCTCCCGGCGGCTCCTCGTCATCGGAGGATGCCGACGACGAGGCCGACGTCGAGTCCCCGATCCGCGGGCACACCACATAGGCCTGATGGCCGGCCTTGACCTCCTCGCGCAGCCGCCGCCACGCCCGGTCGAGGAAGGCCGGCTTCTCCAGCGCCGGCACCACGTGCGAGGCGATCGGCGACCGCCCGCGCGGCAACTGCGACAGCACCGACGTCTCGAGGTCGCCGTAGACCGTCATCGCGACGGTGCGGGGGATCGGCGTCGCGGTCATCACCAGCACGTGCGGCGGCTGGGCGGCCTTGGCGCGCAGGGCATCCCGCTGCTCCACGCCGAAGCGGTGCTGTTCGTCGACCACGACCAGCCCGAGGTCGTGGAAGTCGACGCCCTCGTAGAGCAGCGCGTGCGTGCCGACCACGATGCCCGCGGTGCCGTCGGCGACCTTGGCCAGCGCCGCCCGCCGGGCCGCCGCGCCCAGCGAGCCGGTGATCAACGTGAGCTGCGTGCCGGCCGCGTCACCGCCGAGCTCGCCGGCCCGGCCCAGCGACCCGAGCTGGGCGCTGATGCCGCGGAAGTGCTGCGTGGCCAGCACCTCGGTGGGTGCGAGCAGGGCCGCCTGTCCGCCGGCGTCGACGACCTGGAGCATGGCGCGGACCGAGACCAGGGTCTTGCCGGAGCCCACCTCGCCCTGCAGCAGGCGGTGCATCGGGTGCGGCCGCGCCAGATCCGCCGCGATCTCCTCGCCCACCTGGCGCTGGCCGTCGGTCAGCTCGTAGGGCAGCGACGCGTCGAATTTCGCGAGTAGGCCGCCGTCGCTGCGGGGGCGGGCGCGGGCCGGCGACTCGGCCGCACGAGCCTTGCGCTGCACCAGCGTGAGCTGCACGGCGAACGCCTCGTCCCACTTGAGCCGGTACTTCGCCCGGTGCAGGTCCTCTTTCGACGAAGGCCGGTGGATCTCCTGCAGCGCCTTGCCGATGCCGATCAGGTTGCGGCTCGCGCGGGTGGTGGCCGGCAGCGGATCGTCGGGCGGCTGGAAGGTCTCCAGCACCGTCCGCACGCACCGCGCGATCACCCAGGTCGGCACCGCCTGCGCCGCCGGGTAGACCGGGATCAGCGCCCCGGCGAACTCCTCGATCTCCTCGGCCGCCTCCTCCTGCGTCGCATCGGCTCGCAGCAGTTGATAGGCCGGGCCGTTGAGCTGCCGCTTGCCCCGGAAGTCGGTCACCTTGCCGGCGAACAGGCCCCACCGCCCGGTGCTCAGCTCGCGTTCCCGCCATGCCTGGTTGAAGAACGTGCAGGTGAGCGTCGCACCGGACCCGTCGCCGATGGTCACCTCGAGCATCGAGCCCTTGCGGTGGCGCATCGGCCGCACCGTCCGGGACTTGACCTGGGCGAGCAGCGTCACCTGGTCGCCGATCGCGAGCTCGCGCATGTCGGTGTGCTCGCCGCGCTCGTCGTAGCGGCGCGGGAAGTGGTAGATGAGGTCCCCGGCGGTGTGCAGGTCGAGATGCGTCGCCAGATCCTTGGCCAGCTTGCCTTTGAACACGTCGGTCAGCGGCGTCGAGGTCGTGATCATTCGACTCCCACCAGCAGGTGGTAACGCGGCTGCCCGCCGGCGTAGCACTGCAGCTCGGCGAACGGCCAGGCCTGGGTCACATGCTCGCGCAACGAGCTCTCCAGCTGTGCCGGGGCGTCCGCGCCCAGCACGAGCGTGACCAGCTCGCCACCGCCGCCGAGCATCCGGTCGACCAGGCGGCGGGCCACTTCGGTCAGCTCGGCGCCGATGATGTGCACCTCGCCGTCGAGCAGCCCGAGCAGGTCGCCCGGCGCGCACCGCCCGGCCACGGTCAGCGCCTCGCGCTGGGCCGTGCAGACCTCGCCGTAGCGGCACGCGCCCGCCGCCTCGGCCATCGCGATCACGTCGTCGGCGAACGTACGCCCCTCGTCGCGGACCGCCAGCGCGGCCAGCGCCTGCACTGGTGAGCTCGTCGGCACCACGCTGACCCGGATGCCGGCCTGGCTCGCCTCGCTCGCGGCGTTGCGGGCGACCGCATGGGTGTTCGCGTCGTTGGGCAGCAGCACCACGTTGCCGGCGCCGGTCGCGGTGATCGCGTCGAGCATCTCGGCGATCGACGGGTTGCGGTCGACCACGGTGGCGCCCTCGGCGCTGAAGAGCGCGGTGAGACCGTCGCCGGCCGCCACCACGACGGCGCCACGCGCCTCTGGGTTCAGCGCGGGTGGGTCGCCCGCCCGCCGCCCGAACGAGTGGAGGTGGTCCTCGAGCCGCGTCACCGCTATCCGGTGTGGACGCCCGGCCTCGACGCCCGCCTCGATCGCCGCGCCGATGTCGTCGACGTGGACGTGCACGTTCCACGTCGGCGGGTCGCCGTCGCCCGTGCCGACCACGACCAGCGAGTCGCCCAGCTCGTCGAGCCGCCCCCGGAGCGCCTCGACCGCCTCGGCCGGGGCGTCCAGCAGATACTGCACCTCGTACCCGAACTGGGTCTTCTCCACCGCCCGCTCCACCGGCATGACCGCGACCGGCTCGGCGACCTCGAAGTCGTCGCTGAGCGCCGCGACCAGGGCGTCCAGCAGCAGGCAGAGGCCGCGCCCGCCGGCGTCGACCACCCCGGCGCGGGCCAGCACCGGCAACTGCGACGGGGTACGCGCCAGCGCCTCGGCCGCCGC
>NZ_JBFAZH010000930.1:0-3134 GCF_040681735.1 Actinoplanes sp. NPDC051633
GATACTGCACCCCGGCTCGGTGACAGGGGTGTCGGTGGCGGGAGCGGCCAGCCGTTCAGCCGTGGTCGTCGTCTCAGGCTTGCGGGGCTTGGGTCGCGGAGTGCTCGGAGTGGCCGGCCGGGTGGCGGTCGGTCGCAGCGGGATGCTCGTCGGGCTGGGGGTGACCCGGGCAGCAACATCGGCCGGGGTCGGGACATCGACACGGGAATCGACCGTGGGTTCCGGCGTCACTGCCGGTTCCGCAGACGGCTGCGGGTCGTCTGCCGCTGAGGTAGGCGCGGTGATGCTGAGCGCCGGGACGGCAGGCGGGGTCAGGGCCGGGACCTCGACAGGGTCGGGGACGGCCGGAACGGACATTGTGTCGGCTTGGGTGGGTGCGGGTTGGGTGGGTGCGGGTTGGGTGGTTGTGGATTGGGTGTGCTGGTGGGTTCCGGTGGCCAGCAGTGCGCCGGAGGAGATCACCATCAGCCCGTCGACAGCGAGCGGGCCGAGGATGCACACCATGGGCTCGTCGCCGTAGTAGGCGAGCAGCCCGGACAGGTGCCGGTAGGAGACCAGGGCGGCGACGAACGCGACCGGGAGCATGCCCAGCCAGCGCAGCAGCTGCCAGGTTGTGCCGGATGGCCAGGCCACCCGGGTCAGGATCTCGGTGGCCACGAACAACCCGACCGGCCAGAACACGGCACCGATGACGGCACCAATATTCGGCGACCAGCGCTCCACAGTCACACCCGCTGGTGGGACGTAGGAGTGGGCGATGTTCGCGGCGATCGACACGGTGCCACCCAGGGCGGCACCGATGTAGGCCCAGCCACGACCGGTGATGGTGACGCTCACGGCGACACCGCCAGATGGTTCGCCAGCGCGGTCACGATCTCGGTGAGCGTGCCCATGCTGATCGTGGTCCGGTCGACCTGGATATGGGCCAGGTCAACGCTGTTGGACCAGTTGTCGATGAACCAGATCTCCGCCGAGGAATGACGGAACGAGACCATCACGACTCCGGCGTGCACGGTGGCACGGCCGTAGTAGCGCAGGTCCTCGACACCGTCGTGCTTCAGCAGGTCGTGCAGCCAAGCGGCGGCACGGCGTGGATCGGTATCAGCTGGATCGGTATCGGTCGGTTGTGTGCGCTGGGATGCGTCGGTCATTGCGCGTCCTTTCCGGCGAGGTCGAACAGCGACGACGCCCGGAATGCAGGTGTCGCCGGTTCGGTCTTGCCGCGCGCCGCGCGGGTGACCTTGTGAGCGTTGGCTTTGTGCAGGTCTTCGAACTGCACGGGGTTGAGTCGGGCGACCGCTTTCCGGTCCTCTCCACGCCGCTTCAAAAGCAGCGGACGCACGGTGGCGTTGGTGGGGCAGTCGAGGACCTGGTCGGGGTAGCGGTAGCCGCAGCCCGGGCAGACAGACGATGCCGGGCTACCAGGGTGGTGATCGGCGAACACCTGCACGAGGGTCGCCACCGAGACACTGAGTCCGGCTTCCAGGAGCCGCCGGTCGAGGGAGCCTCGGCCGGACCGTTCGCCGTACCGCTCGTGCGCGGTCTGCTTGGTCACGCCAAGCCGGTCGGCGATCTCGGACCATGAGTAGGAATACGGGGGTTGGCGCAGGCCGGCGACGGCGAGGCGACACATGGCGTCGACCTCGCTGGACAGCTGCGACAGCGACCGCAGGGCTTCGACGTCACCGGCGGCGACGCGACGGGCGTAGGCCCGCAGAATCCTGCGAACGAAGGCGTCGAACTCGCTGGTCTCCACCACACGCCCAGCCCGCCTGATGGGCGGTTTCGGCGTCAGGGCAGACCTGACGGTGTTCTTGTTCATCGGGCGTCACCGCCGTCCGGGTCACCGGAGGGAAGCGGATCGGCACACTCGCACTGCGTGCCCAGCACGTCGTCGTACACGAACTGCGTGAAGCACTCCGTGCAGGTGTACAGCTCGCCCGGGATCAGGTCGTCCGTCGCGTCCTGCTCGAATTGCAAGACGCAGTGCACGCACTGGATCCCGTCGAGGCAGAAGCACTCGGCCTGACACCGTGGGCAGCCCCACCGGGACCCCGGAACGTGCTGGCCGACGTGCACCATCGGCTGGTCGACCGGCTCGCGCCAGCCGCACGGGATGAGCAGCCTGACCAGCGTGGCCCGATCGGCGTCCTCGGTGTCGATGACCCGAAGCGCGTCGATCAGTTCCTCGGCCGGTCGCGCCGCCGCCTCCCGCAACACACCGATGACGTCTTCGGCGCGGCGGCCTTTGGCGTCGTTGAACTCATAGGACTGCGAGCCGTTCTCGACCAGCAGGAACCGGTCGAGGTGCAGCATCGCCTCCTCGAAGTCCAGGAAGCCGGGGTCGTCGAAGTGTTGCGCCGGAGCCTCGACAGGGCCGCCGTAGCAGACCATGCCGATCGCGCCGGCCATGTCCGCCGCCGGAGTGAAAACGGTCGCGGACGGGTCGTAGTAGGCGCCCTGGATCCAGCCGTGCCGTTCCAGGTACACCGCCGCCGACCGCAACACACTCGCGGCCGTGCCCGGAGCCTCAACGGCCGGTGCCTCAACGGCAGGTGCCACAGCGGCGGGTGCCTCAGCGGTGGGTGCCGCATCGAGGACTCGCCCACCCGTTTCGGTGACGGTGTAGCCGACGTCCTCCGCCATCTCAGGCGGGGTCTGCCGGGAGGTTGCCGGGTCGGTCGCCGAGGCGATCGAGGCCCGGAGCTGCTCGTCGGTGACCGTGCCGTTCAGGTAGGCGGCGAACTGGTCCAGGGTGATGCTGATGGGGTCAGGGCTGGCTCCGCCCTGTGGTTGGGTAGCGTGCATGACGCTGGCTCCTCTCCATGCTGGTGGGGTCAGTGCGTGAGGTCGGCGGCACCGGTCTGCTTCTCAGGGCGATGTCCGGTGTCGTCGGCTTGTGGGAGTAGGGACAGGCATTGGCGCGTGGTGGCGGTGGCCATCAGTGCCAGTGCTGCACGACGGTGACGCATTTGTGTCCGCCGACGCCGACGACGGCGGCGAGCACGATCACCACGGGCACGGCAAGCACACTGAGGCTGACCGCGGCCAGTGTTGGCGCTAGCCGAAACTCCCCACTGCTGCTAGATCAAATTCCCCACGTCGGGTGTCCGTTGCCTGTGTGGTTCTGGTCC
>NZ_JBFAZH010000931.1:0-1485 GCF_040681735.1 Actinoplanes sp. NPDC051633
GGCGCGGCCGGACCACCCGACCCCGCTGCACCCCGCGTTCGCGGGCGCCCTCGCCGGCCTTTCCCCCCGGCCCCGCCCGGCCGGGGGGGGGCCGGGGCGGCCCCGTCCCGGTGTGCAGTAGCGTCTGCCGGATGGGGGAGGACGAGGTCCTGCAGGATGATCCACATCGGCGGGTCGTGCGGGTCGGGGACACCGTCCATCGGCCTCTGCATCCCTGGTCATCGACCATCCATGAGCTGCTGCGGCATCTCGAGGCGGTCGGGTTCGCCCACTCGCCGCGCTTTCTCGGCATCGACGACGAGGGCCGCGAGATCCTCACCTACCTCGACGGGGAGTCCGGGCCGGACGGCTGGGCCAAGGTCGTGGACGAGGACGGCCTGGTCGCGATGGCCCAGTTGCTGCGCGATTATCACGAGGCCGTTCGCGGGTTCGGCGACGTCGGCGACGGCGAGGTGATCTGTCACGGCGATTTCGGGCCGTGGAACCTGGTCTGGCGCGGCACCGAGCCGGTCGGCATCCTCGACTGGGATTACGCGTGGGCGCATCGGCCGATGCACGACGTCGCCTATGCGCTGGAATATGTGGCGCCGTTCCGGGATGACGCGGAGTGCCTGCGCTGGCTGCGTTATCCGGAGCCGCCCGACCGCCGCCGGCGGCTGGAGCTGTTCGCGTCGGCGTACGGCCTGACCTCGACGGACGGCCTGGTCGACGAGGTGATCGAGCAGCAGCGGCTGGTGCTCGCGCGTACCCTGCGCCTGGCCGCCGAGGGACACGAGCCGCAACGCACCTGGCAGGCCGAGGGCCTGCTCGACGACCATCCGAAACGCATCGAGTGGAGCGAGCAGAACCGCCATCTGTTCGATCTTTGAGTAAACCCGATCGGTGGCTTGAGCACCGTTCAACGGGTGCCGGCCCGTCGATGCTTTTACAGTCGGGGAATGGCGGGCGACGAGATGATGCCGCGATTGGTCGACTTCTACGAGTTGGAAGAGCGATTGATGAGTGCACGCCGGCAGCTCGAGGATGTCGAGCAACGCCTGCAGACGATCACCCCGGATCTCGGCTGGCGCGATCGTTACCTCAACGGCCCGCGGCACGCCCGATATCGGCAGGCGCGGGACGAGCGCAAGTCGCTCGCCGCCGAGATCGCCGAGCTGGAGCCGCTGGTCAACCGGCTGGGTCGCCGGATCGACGTGATCGTTCATCCGCAGCTGCTGCAGGAGAGTCCGCGGTATGCGGCGCTGGTGACCACGGAGCAGCGATGTGCACAGGCCGTCCGGGAGTGCCACGCGATGGTGGTGCGCGTGCACGACCTGCGGGCCGCGACGGCCGGCAGCCACCGCCACGAAGATCTCCTGCGGGACGCGGCCGACGGCCTGCGATCGCTGCACGAGCAGGTCGAGTCGGCGGAGCTGGCGCTGCGGGCGACCACCGACCGGGTCCCGGCGCATCCCCCGCTGCCCGAGGTGCTGCCGGCCGGCGACG
>NZ_JBFAZH010000931.1:1495-3128 GCF_040681735.1 Actinoplanes sp. NPDC051633
GGCGACGGCCTCGAGGCCCTGGCGGTGCAGCTCAACGAGTTGGCGGCGGCCTTGGAGGGCTACCGGTGCGAGGCGGCGGCGTCCCGCGAGAAGTACCTGCGGTCCGCCCGCCCGCGCCCGGACTGAGCCGCTGGGCCCGCGTCCGGATCAGCCCTGATCCTGATCCGCGATGTAGGACGCCACCCACGCCAGCGGCGCGTTCCAGTTGATCGTCAGCTCGTTGGTGGACCACGACTGGATGTCGTCGACGTAGCAGAACTGCCCCACGCATCCGGCCAGCAGGGCCTGCGCGAACGGGTCCTGCAGCGACGAGTTCGGGCCACCGGCCAGCGTGCCGCGCGGTGGGTTGGGCAGGGCGGCGTCGAGCTGGTGCGCGTACCAGCGGCTGTGCTGGTTGTGCGAGCTGACCTCGCCGTACCCGGTCACGTAGGACTGGTTGAGCGCGTTGCGGCCGAGCACGTAGTCGATGCCGGCGAGCACGGCGTCGCGGTATTTCGGCCGGCCGGTGATGTCGTGGGCCGACGCGATCACGACGAGGTCGTTGAGGACCATGCTGTTCGAGCCCCAGTCCCACATGTTGCCCGGCGGTGCGTAGGCCACGTCGTAGGGGTGGGCCTGTTGGACGGCGAGGTACCGGTCCGCGGCGGCCACGACGGACCGGCGTACCCCGGCGAGGCCGGGCAGCCGGTTGGGCACGGTGGCCAGGTCGAGCCGGCCGGCCGCGGCGGTGGCCGCCCAGTCGAAGGCGTACGGGCCGAAGACGTCGGCGTTGTGCAGCGGAGAGGCCAGGACGACGTCGGCGTACTGCTGCTCGCCGGTGGTCAGATACAGCTCGGCGGCTGCCCAGTAGAACTCGTCGGTGACGACCGGGTCGGCGTAGGAGCCGCCGCCGACGCCGTCCGCGTCGGACGCGTACATCGCGGGGTTGGCCTGCGCCGCCGAGAAGGCGATGCGCGCCGCGTCGAGGGCCCGGGTGGCGAAGGCCCGGTCGAACCTCCGGTAGACGCGGCCGGCCTGGGCCGCGGTCGCGGCGAGGTTGAGCGTCGCGGCGGTGGAGACCGGGTGCAGCTCGCGCTTCTGCGGGTCGCGGTGCGGGAGCAGGGGCAGGCCGGTCCAGTTCTGGTCGTGGATCTTGTGGTGCGCCATCCCGGCGTACGGCTGCCCGGCGGGCACCTGCATCTTGAGCAGGAACTCCAGCTCCCAGCGGACCTCGTCGAGGATGTCCGGGACCCCGTTGCCGCTCTCCGGGACGGCGAGCGTGCCATCGCCGAGCTTCCCCGGCTGGGCGTGGCTCCGTTCAAACTGGCTGAGCAGCTGCCAGACCGAGATGCCGCCGTTCACCACGTACTTCCCGTGGTCGCCGGCGTCGTACCATCCGCCGCTGACGTCGAGCCGGTAGTCGCACACGCCGGGCTGGCACGGCACGTCGAGATCACCCTGGTTGGGCGGGACCTGCAGGTGGCCTGCCGGCCGGGCATAGCCGGGACGCAGGTCGTCGCGGATCTCGATGCCGCTGCGCTGCGTGTAGTACATCTTCAGGGCGTCGGTGCGCAGTTGCTCGTACGCGGCGGCCCCGATGTCGAACGGGTAGCTCTTCTCCCCGTCGGCGACCAGGGTGAAGCCCTTGCCGCGG
>NZ_JBFAZH010000932.1:0-3124 GCF_040681735.1 Actinoplanes sp. NPDC051633
GGACCGAGAACAGATGCGCCCGGGTCAGCTCGGCCAGCGCCGCGTCGGTTTCCGCCGGCGTGGCGCCGAGCAGCGCCGCGAGGGCGGGCCGGCCGAAGTCGGGGCCCGGATACTGCCCCGCGCGCCGGAACAGGGTCGCCGCCGGCGGCGAGAGCGCACGGTACGACCAGGAGAACACCGCCCGCGCGTCGGCCGACGGGTCGCCGGTGGCGAGGGCGTCCAGCCGGGCGTCGTCCAGCTCCCCGGCCAGCTTGTCGAGGGGCCGGTTGGGCCGGGCGAGGGCCCGGGCGGCGGCGATCGCCAGCGCGAGCGGCAGGTGACCGCACGCCCCGATGATCCGGTCGACGGCCTCCGGCTCGGCCGCGAGGCGGTGCTCGCCGAGCCGCCCGGCGAGCATCTGCCGCGCCTCGTCCAGGGACAGCAGGCCCAGCGTGATCAGATGCGCCCCGGCCGTGGCGATCAGACCGGTGAGCTGCGCCCGGCTGGTCACCACGGCCATGCAGCCGGGGGAGGCGGGCAGCAACGGGCGCACCTGATCGGCGTCGCGCGCGTTGTCCAGCACCACCAGCATCCGGCGGCCCGCGAGGATGCTGCGGAACAGCGCGGCCTGCGCGTCCATCCGCGGCGGGATGCGGCGCTCGGGCACCTCGAGGGCGTGCAGGAACTCACGCAGCGCCTCGTCGGGACGCATCACCGAGTCGGCGGCGTCGTAGCCGCGCAGATTCACGTACAGCTGGCCGTCCGGGAAACGACCGGCCACCCGGTGCCCCCAGTGCAGGGCGAGGGTGGTCTTGCCGATGCCGGCCGTGCCGTACACCGCCGAGATCACCACGGTGCCCGGCACCTCGCCGTCGAGCAGGCCGTCCAGGGTCGACACCTCGTGCACCCGCGCGGTGAACGATCGCGGCTCCGGCGGCAGTTCGCGCGGCACCCGGGCCGGCTTCGTCGCCTCCGGGACGGCCGCGGTGGACTCGCCGGCGAGGATCCGCTCGTGCAGCCGGCGCAGCTCCTCGCCCGGCTCGATGCCCAGCTCGTCGATCAGCAGCGCCCGGGCCCGCCGATACTCCGCCAGGGCGTCCGCCTGGCGGCCGGCGTTGTTCAGGGCCGTCATCAGCTGCCCGCGCAGCCGCTCGCGCAGCGGGAACCGCTCGACCAGCGCGGTGAGCTCGGCGAGGATCGCGCGGTCGTGCCCGAGCGCGATCTCCAGCTCGGCCCACTCCTCGACGGCCGCGCCGTGCTCCTCGTCCAGCGCCGCGGCGCGCTGCTGCACCAGCCGGCTCTCCACACCGGCCAGCGCCGGGCCACGCCATAGGTCGAGGGCAGCGCGCATCAGAGTGGCCGCGCGCTGCCGGTCGGCGCCGGTCAGCGCGCGGGCCTGCGCCATGTGCTCGGCGAAGAGCAGCGCATCCAGGTCGTGGCGGGCGACGTGCAGGGCGTACCCGGCCGGGTCGGTGACGATCAGGCCGACCGGCAGCCGGCGGCGCAGCCGGGAGACCGCGGTCTGCAGCTGGGCCTTGGCGGTGACCGGCGGATCGTCGTCCCACAGGGCGTCGACCAGGTCGGCGGCGGGAACGAGGCGGCCGGGGCGCAGCAGCAGCATGGCGAGCACGGTGCGCTCGCGTCCCGCGGTCACCTCGGCGCCGCTGACCTCCAGCGGGCCGAGCATCGCGAACCGCACCCGCGCCGCCTCATCGGCGTCCGTCACCTGTCCACCCCCGTCGACATCAGGGGTAAGCCTAATCGGTACCCATCAGATCGATGGAGGGCGATAAGCTCACCGGCAGTGCCGGCCACCGACGCCTGGTCCTTCGGACGGCACGGAGAATCCGAGGTGAAAGTGCGAAGCTCACGCGCCGTCCTTGCCGCCCTGACGACCCTCGCCGTCCTGCAGCCGGCCATGCCGGCGGCCGCGGCGCCGCCCGCCCCGACCGAGCCGGTGTACGACTACACCCAGGCGATCCGCGAGCGGGTCTGGGTGCAGACCACCGTGGACAGCGACTTCGACGGGCAGCGCGACCGCGTGGCCGTGCGGATCATCCGCCCGCGCGAGTCCGGCCCCCGCACCAAGATGCCGGCGATCTTCCAGGCCAGCCCGTACTACGCCGGCCTCAACGACGTGCCCAACCACGACGACATCGACCGCGACGGGCTGGCCCACGGCCTGGCCGCCCAGGGCGCGAACCGGGCCGACAACATCTTCTTCGGCGGCTACCTGGACAACTATTTCGTCCCGCGCGGCTACGCCGTGGTCTTCGCCGACAGCCTCGGCAGCGGCGGCTCGACCGGCTGCCCGACCTCCGGCGGCCGCAACGAGACGCTGGGCATGAAGGCGGTCGTCGACTGGCTGAACGGGCGGGCCCGGGCGTGGGACGAGGCCGGGGCGCCGGTCGCCGCCGACTGGTCCACCGGCCGCACCGGCATGATCGGGGTGTCGTACAACGGGACGCTGCCCAACGCCGTCGCCGCCACCGGCGTCGAGGGCCTCGAGACCATCGTGCCGATCGCCGCGATCTCCAGCTGGTACGACTACTACCGCGCCAACGGCGGCGTGGTCGCGCCCGGCGGGTTCCAGGGTGAGGACACCGACGTGCTGGCCAGGGCGGTGCTCACCCGGGCCGACCCCGAGGTGTGCGAGCCGGTGATGGACGCCATCGAACACGACCAGGACCGTGAGACCGGCGACTACAGCCCGTTCTGGGCCGAGCGTGACTACCTGCGCGACGTGGACAAGGTGCGGGCCAGCGTGCTGCTGGTGCACGGGCTGCACGACGACAACGTGCGCACCCTGCAGGCCGGTCAGTGGTGGGACGCCCTCGCGCGGCGCAACGTCCCCCGCAAGATCTGGCTGCACCAGGCCGGGCACAACGACCCGTTCTCGGTGCGCCGCGCCGAGTGGCTGGACACCCTGCACAAGTGGTTCGACCGCTGGCTCTACCGCGTCGACAACGGCATCATGCGCGAGCCGATGGCCGACGTCGAGGTGGCGCCGACGGTCTGGCGCACCTCCCGCACCTGGCCCCCGCCCGGCACCCGCACCACCGACCTGCGCCTCGGCGCCGAGCTGACCGCGCCGGCCGGCCAGGGCTCGTCCTTCGTGGACGACCCGGCCCGCACCGCCGCCGAC
>NZ_JBFAZH010000933.1:0-3117 GCF_040681735.1 Actinoplanes sp. NPDC051633
AACGAGGAGATCTTCGTGACCGTCGTGTACGGGGTGCTCGACCTCGCCGACGGCACGGTCACCCTGGCCAGCGCGGGTCATCCCCCGCCGGTGCTGCGCCGGGCCGGGGTGTCCGGCGGCCCCGCCACGGCCGAGCTGGTCAAGGTCCCGCCGGGAGCGCCGCTCGGGCTGGGCGGCCGGTGGCAGACCGGCGTGGTGACGCTCGAGCCGGGCGACACAGTGCTGATGTTCAGCGACGGCGTGGTGGAGCGCCGTGGCCGCCCGCTGGCCGACGGCCTCGACGACCTGGTGGCGGCCGCCGCCGGGGCGGCGAGCAGCGACCCGCGCAACCTGTGCGCGCTGGCCACCTCGGCGGTGGCCGGGCAGACCGACGACGACGTGGCGGTGCTGGCCGTCGAGCGGGCGATGGCCCGGAGCCGGTCGGCCACGCTGCAGGTGGCGGCCGAGCCGACCAGCCCGGGCCGGGTCCGGGCGTGGATGACCACGAAACTGCGCGAGTGGCAGGTGCCCGAGCCGGTGATCGGCGCGGCCATCCTCTGCACCAGCGAGCTGACCACCAACGCGCTGCTGCACGCGGGCACCCCGGCCGAGGTGCGCGTCGACCTCACCGCCGAGCGGCTGCTGGTCGCGGTCGCCGACACCGGCACCCGGGGCAGCGTCACCCGGGCGCACACCGACGCGCTGAGCAGCCGGGGCCGCGGCCTCGGCCTGATCGAGGAGCTGAGCGACAGCTGGGGCACCGATCCGACGGTGCGCGGCTCGACGGTCTGGTTCGAGATGCTGACCCCGTAGCTTTGTTACGGAGCTCCGCCTGCGGGCAGAGTGAGCGCGTGCAACTGTCCGATCTGCTCTTCGCCCTGATCGGCGTCGGCGCGCTGCTGGCCGGGATCCTGCCGCGTGTGCTCGAACGCCGTCCCCTCTCCATGCCGATCGCCTTCCTCGCGCTCGGCATGATCGTCTTCGCGCTGCCGCTGGGCCTGCCGGACGTCGATCCGCTCGCCCATCCGAAGCTCGCCGAGCACCTCACGGAGGTCGGCGTGATCGTGGCGCTGATGGGCGCCGGGCTGAAGATCGACCGGCCGCTCGGCCGCCACAGGTGGGCGTCGACCTGGCGGCTGCTCGCCGTCGCGATGCCGGTCACCATCGCCGCGATGGCGCTGCTCGGCTGGTGGTGGGCCGGCCTGGTGCCGGCCGCCGCCCTGCTGTTCGGCGCCGCGCTCGCGCCGACCGACCCGGTGCTGGCCTCGGACGTGCAGGTCGGCGAGCCGACCGACGAGGAGGACTCCGAGGACGAGGTGCGGTTCGCGCTTACCTCGGAGGCGGGGCTCAACGACGGGCTGGCGTTCCCGTTCGTCTACGCCGCGATCGGCATGGCCGGCGTGGCCGGGCTGGGCTGGGCCGGCGATTGGGTGCTGCAGGACGTGCTCTACAAGGGCGTCGTGGGCGTGGTCGGCGGGCTGCTCGTCGGCAAGGCGCTGGGCAAGCTGTTCTTCCGGGCCCGGAAGGAGGCGCTGCGGCTGGCCCGGCACTCCGAGGGCTTCCTCGCGCTGGCCGCGACCTTCATCGCGTACGGGCTGGTCGAGGTCGCCGGCGGCTACGGCTTCCTGGCGGTCTTCATCGCCGCGCGCGGGATCCGGTCGGCCGAGCGGTCGCACGACTACCACCAGGTGCTGCACGATTTCGCGGAGCAGACCGAGCGGCTGCTGACGGTGCTGCTGCTGATGCTCTTCGGCGGCGCGGTCGTCAGCGGGCTGCTGACTCCGCTCACCTGGCCGGCCGCGCTGACCGGACTGGCCCTGATTCTGGTGATCCGGCCACTCACCGGATATCTCTCGTTGCTCCGCGCGCCCGGCCGCCGGGCTGAGCACGCGGTGATCGCCGCGTTCGGGATCCGCGGCATCGGTTCCTTCTACTACCTGGCGTACGCGACGGCGCACGCCAAGTTCCCGGACGCCGAGCTCTTGTGGGCAACCGTCGGATTTGTCGTTCTGGTATCGGTCATCGTGCACGGAATCGTGGTCACTCCAGTGATGCAATTGTTGGATCGGTCGAACTCGCGAACACGTACCGTCACTGAAACTCGCTAATTTCCGACATTGAACCCCGGGATGGTGGCGGAGCGTATTGATTGCCGTAAGGTGATCGCCGAAGCGGTGACGTCCACGATGGAGCGGTTCATGCGGATCAGAGGTTTCGCGCCGGGGGCCCCTTGCTGGGTCGAGCTGGCCAGTGCAGAGCCGGGCCGGGCTCAAGATTTCTACGCGTCCCTGTTCGGCTGGGAGCCTGCCGGTGATCGCTTCAAGCTTCGCGGGCGCGCCGTCGCCGGCCTGACCCGTTCGCGCCCCGGGCGCCCCGCCGGGTGGCTGACCTACCTGGCGGCGCCCGACCTGGGTAAAGCGGTGCAGCGCTTCGCGCGGGCCGGCGGTCGATGCCTGAGCGGCCCGACGATCGGCCGCGGCGGGCAGGGCGCGGTGGTCGCCGACCCGACCGGCGCGCTGCTCGGTCTGTGGCAGGCGGACGACTTCGCCGGCGCCCAGATGGCCGGCGAGCCCGGCGCGATGGCCTGGCCGGAGCTGCTAACCGACGACCCGGCCGCCGCCGAGCGGTTCTACGGCGACGCGCTCGGGTGGCTGTTGCGCGACGGCATCGACTGGCTCACCCCGGCGCACGACGCGATGGCCGGCCTGGCGCCCGGCGGCCGGGTGGGCCGCTGGCGCTGCGCGTTCGAGGTGACCGACTGCGCCGCGACCGTGGGCGCCGCGTGCGACCTGGGCGCGGAGATGGTGATCGCGCCCACCGACATGGGTCTCGGCATGATCGCCGAGCTGCGCGACCCATGGGGTACGCCGTTCGCGGTGACCGCGCCGGCCACCCGTCCGGTGGACCTCATGTTGCAGTTCAGCGCACTCGCAGGCATGGAGATGACCTTCCCGGGGTAGTTGGAACACATGTCCGAACCAACCTCGAACACCATCAAGGATCCCGACGACTGGACGACCGGCGACGAGCCGGCCACCGGGGCACAGGAGTCGTACCTGCACACTCTTGCCTCCGAAGCACACGAGGACGTACCCGACGAATTGAGCAAGGCCGACGCCTCGCGCATGATCGACGAAC
>NZ_JBFAZH010000934.1:0-3111 GCF_040681735.1 Actinoplanes sp. NPDC051633
GGTTGCCGGTCAGGAAGGCGCCCTCGGTCAGGCCGGGGTCGACGAGGAAGCAGCGGTATTCGTCGGTGCCGCCGTTCGGCGCGGCCGGCGTGTAGGCGGCGGGCATGCTGAGGGTGACGAACCGCTCGCCGTCGCGCAGCGGCGCGGCCGGCGGGATCGAGTGACCGGCATGAGGGGCGGTCGCGCTCCGCGGTGGTTCACTGCAGGCCGATCCGAGCAGGAGTACGCAGCTCAGCCCGGCGACCACACGCGATATCGCTACCCGTCCCATACCCCCATGATGCCCCGGCCGGTGTATTGCGGGCGTCATCGTCCGACGGCGGAGCTCGCCGTCAGCCGCTCGCCGGGGGACAGCGATCGACGACCGTCGTTGATAGCGTGGGGCTCCAGCCATCAAGAGACGTCAACGGGGGAAGTCTCATGAAGCTTCGGCTACTGTCCACTGTGATCATTGCGGCCGCGGTTGTGCTCGGTGTCGCCGTGCCCGCGCAAGCCGCCGCCCGGCCCGGCGGGGTCCTCCTGGTCACCGACGCCTGGTCGACACACGCGCTCGACGTCCGCACCGGCGCCCGGCTCAGTGAGGTCGGGAACGGCTCGGACGCCACGATCTCTGCTCGCGGCCGGTGGGCCTACGCTCACGACGTCGACGAGTGCATCCCCGACATCGAGGGCTGCTGGGGCGCACCCGACCTGGTGACCTCGGGTCCGGCCGGCGGCGCCGAGCGGGTTCTCGTCCACAACCCGGAGCGCAGCGGCGGGGCGACCGACCCCGCCTGGTCACCCGACGGCCGCCGGCTCGTCTACTCCTGGCACACCCCGGGCGAGCGCGGGCTCAACATGATCAACGCGGACGGGACGGGGAACGAGCAGATCGTGTCGTTCAGCGGGCCGGGCCGGTTCTCGCCCGACGGTCGCGGCGTCGCGTTCGTCAAGGACGGGAACGTCCAGGTGATCGACCTGCGCACCCGGGCGGTCCGAGTGCTCACCACCGACGGCGACGCGCTGTACGACGCGCCGGACTGGTCGCCCGACGGCCGTCGGCTGGTGTACGCGGCGGCGGACTCGTTCCGGATCGTGCCCGCCACCGGCGGCCCGTCGACCGGCCCGACCTGCCCGGCTTCCCGCACTCGGTGACCCGGCCCGTGTTCTCGCCGGACGGCCGGCACGTGGCATTCAGCGCCTACGAGACCGTCAGCGACCCCGACACCTACCTCCGGCGCCTGTACGTCTCGGCACCGGACGGCGCTGGCCTGACCGCGATCGCGGACACCTACGAGGAGCCGACCGACTGGCTGGGCTGATCCGCACACCGGCCGGCCGGCGGACGGTGGGCTGTACCTTCACGTCGTGAGGCGATTCGTGCGGACCGGGGTGGACGCCCTCGAGCACCTGGTCAGCGGCTTGGGCACGGCGATCCTGGCGCTGGCGGCGCTGATCGCCGGGGTGCTGCTGGCGCAGCCCGCCCTCGTCCGCTCCGCGGCGGACCGTGAGCGCGCACGCCTGTCCCGCTGGGGTCCGGAGATCATCGACCCCGGCCCGCTGCCGGCCAGGCGGTGGGTCGCGCTTCGCGATGCCGGGGTACGCCGGGAGCTGGCCTGGGTCGGCGTACACGGCACGGCCGGCTTCCTGCTGGGCCTGCTCGGCCTGACCCTGCCCCTGTACGCGTTGCAGTGCATCACCTTCCCGCTGTGGTACCACCTGGTCCCGGGCGACATCGGCGGCCCGGGCGTGCTGTTCTGGCCGATCCGCGGGCTGCCCGACGCGCTGCTCGTCGCGCTCGCCGGCGTCGGCTGGCTGGCCGCCACGATCTTCGCCGGCCCCTATCTGGCACGGCTGCAGGCGTGGCCCGGGCGGCGCCTGCTCGCCCCGCCGCCGGGCGCCGACCTGTCCGCCCGCGTCGCGCACCTGACCGCCACCCGCGCCGCCGCGCTGGACGCGCACGCCGCCGAGCTGCGCCGCATCGAGCGGTCGCTGCACGACGGCACGCAGAACCGGCTGGTCGCGGTCACCGTGCTGCTGGGCCTGGCCCGGCGGGCCCTGACCCGCGACCCGGCCGCCGCCGAGCAGGCCATCGACCGCGCGCAGACCGCCGCCGAGGATGCGTTGTCCGAGCTGCGTACCGTGGTCCGCGGCATCCTGCCGCCGGTGCTCGCCGACCGCGGCCTCGCCGGTGCGCTGGACGGCCTGGCCCGCGACTGCGGCATCCCGTGCGAGTTGACCGTCGACGCGCCGGGCCGGTTCCCGACGGCCGTCGAGGCGACCGCCTACTACGTGGTCGCCGAGGCGCTGACCAACGCCACCAAGCACAGCGGCGCCGGCCACGCCACGGTCTCGGTGCGACGCGAGGAGGACCGGCTGGTGCTGCGGATCGACGACGACGGGATGGGCGGCGCCGATGAGACGCGGGGGTCCGGGCTGACCGGGATCCGGCGGCGCGTCGAGGCGTACGACGGGACGATGACGTTGACCAGTCCGGCCGGCGGGCCGACGACGATGCGGGTGGAGCTGCCGTGCGGATCGTGATCGCCGAGGACGACCCGCTGCTGCGCGAGGGGCTGGCCGCTCTGCTGCGCGCCGAGTCGCTCGACGTGGTGGCCACCGCGGGCGGGCCCGACGACTTCCTCAAGGCGGTCGACGAGCATCTGCCGGAGATCGCCGTGGTCGACGTCCGGATGCCGCCGACGCACACCGACGAGGGCATCGTGGCGGCGGTCGAGGCGCGGCGGCGACATCCCGAGCTGGCGGTGCTGGTGCTGTCGGCGTATGTGGAGCAGGCGTTCGCGACCGAGCTGCTGGCCGGGGGCGCGGCCGGGCTCGGCTATCTGCTCAAGGAGCGGGTGGGGCGGGTGGACGCCTTCCTCGACGCGCTGCACCGGGTCGCCGGTGGCGGGACGGCGATCGACCCCGAGGTGGTCGGTCAGCTCTTGGCGCGTACCCGTCCGGACAGCGGTCTCGACCGCCTCAGCCCGCGCGAGACCGAGGTGCTCGCGCTGATGGCCGAAGGCCTCGGCAACACGGCGATCGCCGAGCGGCTCTTCGTCACCGACGGCGCGGTGCACAAGCACATCCGCAACATCTTCGCGAAGCTCGAGCTGGCCCCCGACGACCGTG
>NZ_JBFAZH010000935.1:0-3108 GCF_040681735.1 Actinoplanes sp. NPDC051633
CATCAGCAGCAGCGGCGGGGTGAGCACGATCAGCGCGACGCCGAGCAGTTGCACGTAGGTCCAGGTGCGCCCGTTGAGCGTGCCGACCAGCCAGACCGCGGCCGCCTGCGCGGCGTCCAGGCGGGCCCGGCTGATCAGGTAGCTGTTGAACGCCACCAGCATGGCGCTGACCCCGATGCCGACCAGGACGACCCGGCGGATCGCTCCGCCGCCGATGGCTGCCAGCGCGTACACGATCAGGGCGGTCAGCAGGCCGCCCACGATGGCGCCGAAGGCCGCCCCGCCCGGGCCGGCGCCGAACGCGATGATCGCGAGAACCGCGCCGGAGGCGCTGCCGGTGGTGAAGCCGATGATGTCCGGGCTGCCCAGCGGGTTGCGCGACAGGCTCTGGAAGACGGCGCCGGAGACGGCCAGCGCGGCGCCGGCGAGCAGGCCCAGGCTGAGCCGCGGCAGGCGCAGGTCGAGCAGCACGAAGCGGTCGGCGCGCCGGCCGGCCCCGGCGAAGACGTCCATCATGTCGTCGAACGGGATGCGGGTGCCGACGGCCACGATCGTGACCGCGGCGACCACCAGGATGCCCACCACGAGCAGCGCCGCGACCCACAGCGTGCGCAGGTCGAGGCGCAGCGCCACGCCGGGCGCACGCAGCTGCAGGCGACGGCTCACAGCGGCACGATCCGGCGGCGGAGGATGACGGCCAGGAAGACCGGCGCGCCGACGAACGCGCAGACCAGGCCGGCCTGCAGCTCGCCCGGGCGGGCCACGATGCGGCCGAGCACGTCGGCGAGCAGGAGCAGGGCGGGGGCCAGGACCATCGAGTACGGGAGCAGCCACCGCTGATCGGGTCCGACGAGGGCCCGGGCGACGTGCGGCACGGCCAGGCCGACGAAGGCGATCGGCCCCACCGCCGCGGTCGCCGCCCCGCAGAGCAGCGTGATCGAGATGGCGCTGAGCACCCGGGTGCGGTTGAGGTTGGCGCCCAGCGCGCGGGCGGTGTCCTCGCCGAGCGCGATGACGTTCAGCGACGGGCCGAGGCCGAGCGCGAGGACGGCGCCGGCCACGATGAACGGCAGCACGCCGAGGACGACGTCCATGTCGCGGCCGGCCAGCGAGCCGACGGTCCAGAGCCGGTAGCGGTCGAAGGTGGTGACGTCGAGCAGCGCCACCGCGTTGACGACCGCGAGCAGCGCGGCGCCGACCGCGGCGCCGGCCAGCGCGAGACGCTCGGGTGAGGCGCCGGAGCGGCCCCGCGTGCCGAGCAGGTTGACCACGACGAACGCGCCCGCGGCCCCGGCGAAGGCGAACCAGATGTAGCCGGTCAGCGAGGCGACGCCGAGCACCCGGATGGCGAGCACGACGGCCGCGGCCGCGCCCGCGTTGATGCCCAGGATGCCGGGGTCGGCCAGCGGGTTGCGGGTGAGCGCCTGCATCAGCGCGCCGGCCAGGCCGAGCGCGACACCCGCGGCCAGGCCGATGAGCGTACGCGGGAATCTCAGGTCTTGAATGATCGTCAGGTCCGCGGCCCGGGATGGATCGCTGACCGAGCCGTCGAGCGCATCCCACACCGTGGCGAGCGGGATGGCCTTGGTGCCGATCGCGACGCTCAGCGCGGCGGCCAGGACGAGGACCGCGACCGCCAGGAGCAGGCCGAGGCCGCGGGTGGTGAGCCCACCGCGCGCCCGGACCCGCTCCTCGGGGGTGTGGAAACCCGCCCGGACGGTCGCGGTCGCGGTCACGTCAAGGCGTCCTTGACCAGGGGTACGAATTTCTCCAGCGTGTACGGCGTGCTCAGCACCGAGTTGGTCGAGAACGCGTTGACCAGGTCGGCGTCGTCGATGATCAGCAGCCGGCCGGCCTTCGCCGACGGGATGCTCTGCAGCACCGTGTCCTTCTTGAGGTCGCCGCCGGCGCCGATGGCGAACATCACGGTCAGGTCGGCGTCGAGCAGGCTGACCTGTTCCTTGGAGATGTTGGCGTAGAAGTTCGCCGGCTTGAGCGCCTCGATCTTCTCCGAGTTCTTGAAGCCGATGGCCTCCATGAACTGCACGCGCCCGTCGCCGCGGGTGTAGGCGCCGTACTGCCCGCCGAACGCCGCCGCCACGACCACCGACTTGCCGGCGAAGTCAGCGTTCGCCGCCTTCGCCTCCGCGAGGGCCTTGTCGTTGTCCGCGACCAGCTTCTCGCCCTCGGCCTTGCGCCCGAGCGCCTCCGCGATCATGACCGTCTGGTCCTTGAGCGTCGTGCCGTACGGCGGGGTCTGCGCCGGGCCGGACAGCGTCGGCGCGAGCTTCTCGAGCTGGTCCCAGGTCGCCTTGACGTTGTCCGACTTGGTGAAGGTCACCAGGTCGGGGCGCAGCGCCGCGACCGCGTCGAAGTTGATCTCGGGGCCCTTGAGCACCTGGGGCTTGGCACCGCCCAGCTTGTCCTGCGCCCACGGGCCGACGCCCACCGGCCAGGCCTGCAGCCAGTCGAGGATGCCGGTCGGCACGACGCCGAGCGCGAGTAGGACGTCCGCGTCGGCCCAGCCGAGGGAGACGACCGCCTCGGGCGCCTTCTCGACCGTCGTGGTGCCGAACTGATGCTTGACGGATGCCGGGAACTGTCCGCCCGCCGCCGGTGCCGATCCGCTCTGACCGGTGGGGCTGTCGTCGCCGTCGTCACCACACGCCGCGAGCAGGCCGGCCGCCGCGGCGCCGAGCGAACCGGCGAGCAGTCCGCGCCGGGAAAGTGTCATCGAATACTCCTCAGGTAAGGCTTGCCTCACCTTAACTGAGGAGCGCCGCGCACAACACGCGACCTGCCCTTTCCTCCCGGCCGTCCAGTGTGGATGGTGAGCACGCAAAGGTGAAAACGGCTGTATTTCGGACCCGATCAGGACGATCATGTGGGTATGCGTACGCCTCACCAGTCCGTGGAGCGGACCGGCGGCCGTCCCGTGGAGCCGGCCGCCGGGCTGCCGTCGCACCACGCGCTGCCGCTGGCCGCCAGCGTCGACGACGGCGACCGGCTGGTGGACGTGGTCGACCTGCTCGCGCTGGACGCGTTCGTGACCGGGCGGGAGCCGTTCGGCCGCACCAGCTACCTCGAGAACGTCCGCGCCGACGCGGC
>NZ_JBFAZH010000936.1:0-3107 GCF_040681735.1 Actinoplanes sp. NPDC051633
GTGGACGGCAAGTCGCCCTACCTGACCGCGCTGCTGGTCGACTACGGCGCCGCCGAGCGGTACGCCGGCCTGCGCACGCTGCCCGGCCAGGACTGCATCGGCCCCGGCATCGCCGGCGACCCGGGCTGCTTCAACAGGGTCGGGTACGTGACCGCCACCACGCCGCTAGAGATCGTCACCCGGGGCTGGCTGGACGTGCGCAACCGGCACTCCCGCGCCCGCACCGAGCCGATCACGCCCGGGCAGCCCTACACGTTCCGCTGGGAGCTGCAGACCGACGACCACGTGTTCGCGCCGGGCCACCGGATCGGCGTCGTGCTGATCTCGACCGAGCGCGACCACACGCTGCGATACCCGGCCGGCACCGAGGTCGGCGTCCGGCCGGGCGTCTCGCACATCTCACTGCCGCTCTCCCGCAGCTGACCCGGATCGCTCAGATTTTCAGGATCGCGTCGCCCGGACGCAGCGTCGCCCCCAGCCCGGGGATGGCCTGCTTCCGGGCGAGCTTCAGCAGCTGGGCCGCCGCGTCCACGCCGTTCTCGCCGGTCTTGGACATGCGGGCGGCGACGAGTCCGGCGAACAGCGGCGTGGAGAACGACGTGCCGCTCCAGCGGGCCATGCCCGTGAAGTCGTACTCCACGCCCAGGTTGCCCTCCTCCTGCCCGGTGTACCGGCCGACCGGGAAGGCGTTGACCAGCTCGTCGCCCGCGGTGTAGACGTCGACCCATCCGCCGAAGTTGCTGAACCAGGCCTTGCCGGTCAGCGCCGAGTCCAGCGACCCCACCGACACCGCGTAGGGCGCGGCGGCCGGCCAGAACGGCGACCGGTCGTTGTCGTTGCCGGCCGCCGCGACCAGCAACACCCCCTTGTGCAGCCGGAGCCGGCGCCGGCCGAACGTCTGCAGGCTCAGCAGATCGCCGGCCATGTGCGTCCAGGTGCCGGCGGACAGGCTGATGATGTCGGGGTTGTCGTTGTCCAGGATGTCGATCAGCCCGTCGACGAGCTGGGTCTCCAGGGCCGCGCCGCCGATCTCGAAGGTGGCCCGCACATGCACCTCCGCGGCCGGCGCCAGGCACCGGACGACGCCCGCGATGAACGTGCCGTGCCCGGCGTACTCGGCGAGCGGCTCCTGGCTGCCCTGATCCGGGATGCCGGGGTCGGGTTCGCCGGTGACGCCGGCCAGCCAGCTCGAGCGTCCCGCGGCCGACAGATCCAGGCCGGTGTCGGCGACCACCACGCGCACCCCACGGCCGGCCTCGGCGTCCGTCTCGACGACCGGCAGCGGTGCCGTGCCGTCCGGCACGGGGACCGGCTCGGTGGCGGGGCAGAACCCGATCACGCCCGCGATGTGCACCAGATGGTTGCGCGAAGCGACGCCCCGGCCGATGTTCCGGTCGATCACCCGCAGCGCCTCCTCCACGTCGCCGACCTGGAGCACGGTCACGCCGTCGAGCTGGCGGGCGTCCGGGTCCGGGGTGGCGTCGTCACCGAGGAAGCCGCGCGCCATGTCGAGGTACTCGTCGCGGACCAGGACGCGGCCGGTCTCGTAGAGGTACGAGACGTCGGGTGCCGGCTCGTTCACCGTGGTCGCGAAGGCGCGCACGTCCGGCGCGTCCGGCGCGTCCGGCGCGTCTGCCGCAGGCGGTGGCGGCGGCCCGGCCGAGATCCGGTCGCCGAACCTCGCCCGCAGCAGCCGGAGCTGGGCCTGCTGCCTGGTCTCCGCCTGTGGCGGCTCATTACTGGGTCGTTCGTCGGTCATTGATCCCCCTAGACTTGGCGCGTGTCCGATGCCGATCCGTCCGAGCGGCTGTTGTCGATGGCCCTGTCCCGGCCGGGCGAGGCGTCACGGGAGGCCGACCGGATCCTCGCCGGCCGGCCCGACCCCTGCACGGCGTCGATCGCACGGCAGGCCAGGGCGATCGTGCTGCGCGACGGCGGGCACAGCGCGGCGGCCATCGCGGAGCTGAGGCGGGCGCTGCGTGCCGCCATGGCGTGCGGTCAACCGGCACGCATCGCGGACGTCCGGGCGACGCTCGGCCTGTCGCTCGGTCTGGCGGGCCGGACGGGTCCGGGATTGGCCATGCTGGACGCGGCCATCGAGGGCAGCCGCGGTGTCCAGGCCGGCACGATCCTGGTGCGGCGCGCCATCCTGCTGGTGCGCCTGCTCGGCCGGTACGAGGAGGCGCTCGAGGACCTGCGCCGGGCCATCGGCCCCCTGCGCAAGGGCGGCGAGCGGGTCTGGGAGGCCCGCGCCCACATGGCTAGGGGACTCGCCTTCTGCGCGCTCGGCCAGGCCGCGCGCGCCGACCGCGAGCTGGTCGAGGCGGAGCGGCTCTACCACGCCGTGGGGCAGGAGCTCGAGTCCGCGCATGCGATCCACAATCGCGCGGAACTCGCCTACTTCGCCGGCGACCTGGCCGCCGCCCTCCGCTTCCTGGACGCCGCCACCGAGCGCTACGCGACCCTCGGCGTCTACGTGCCGGAGCTGGGCATCGACCGCTGCAAGGTGCTGCTCGCGGCCGGGCTGTTCACCGAGGCGGTGAGCGTGGCCGAGGCGGCGATCCGGCAACACACCACGCGCGGTGGCGACGCCGCCCGCACGGCGGAGCTGCTCTTCGTCGCCGGCCAGGCAGCGTACGGCGCGGGCCGCCACGAGCTCGCTGCCGACCGCGCGGCGGCGGCCCGCGACATCTTCCGCCGCACCGACCGGGATCAGTGGCACGCCCGCGCGTCCTTCGTGGTGCTGCAGTCGCGGTGGGCCGCCGGGCACCGCGACGGGCGCATGGCGCGGCGAGCCGGGGACCTGGCCGACCGGCTCGACGACATGGACGCGCTGGAGACGCCGGCCGCGCATCTGCTCGCCGGCCGGCTGGCCGCCGAGCGGGGACGCCTCGCCGACGCCGACCGGCACCTCGCCCGCGCCGCCGATTTCCGCAACCGCGGGCCCAGCTTCGGCCACGCGGCCGGCTGGCTGGCCCACGCGATGCGCGCCCGCCAGCGCGGCGACACCGCGGCGATGCTCGCGGCCTGCCGGTTCGGCCTGCGCGCCGCCGACAACCACCGCCGCACCCTCGCCGCCCCCGAGCTGCGGGCACACGCCGCCTTCT
>NZ_JBFAZH010000937.1:0-3102 GCF_040681735.1 Actinoplanes sp. NPDC051633
CCCCGCCGCTCTTCCGCTCTGGGGTGTTCTGCACCGTGGCCGCGGCGCCGGGCCCGACCTGGCAGACGTGGCCGGCCGAGCTGCGCCGGCCGGACACCCCGGCGGTGGCCGCGTGCCGCGCCGACCCGCGGGTCGGCTTCCACGTCTGGGTGCAGCAGCTGGTGAACGAGCAGCTCGACGCGGCCAACCGGGCGGCGGCCGGGATGCCCGTCGGCATCGTGCACGACCTGGCGGTGGGCATCGACCCGACCGGCGCCGACGGCTGGCTGCTGCAGGACGTGCTGGCCCAGGGAGTGCACGCCGGGGCGCCGCCGGACGCGTTCAACCAGCTCGGGCAGGACTGGGGGCTGGCGGCGTGGCGGCCGGACCGGCTGATCGAGACCGGCTACGCGGCGTACCGGGACATGCTGCGGCGGATCTTCCGGCACACCAGTGGGCTGCGCGTCGACCACATCCTCGGGCTGTGGCGTCTGTGGTGGGTGCCGCCGGGCATGGGCGCGGTCGAGGGCACGTACGTGCACTACGACCCGGAGGCGATGCTCGGCATCCTCGCGCTGGAGGCGCACCGGGCCGGCGCGGTGGTGATCGGCGAGGACCTCGGGACGGTGCTGCCCGTGGTGACCGAGAGCCTCCAGCGGATGAACATCCTCGGGTCGGCGGTGCTGTGGTTCACCCGCGACGACGACGATCCCGACGGGGGTTACCTGCCGGCCGCACGCTATCCGCGCAACGCCCTGGCCAGCATCTCCACCCACGACCTGCCGACCGCCGCCGGCTTCCTGGCGGGCGAGCAGGTCCGGGTACGCGCGGAGCTGGGCCAGCTCGCCGGCAGCGTCGAGGACGAGCGCCGCACCGCCGACGCCGACCGGGCGCAGCTGCTGACCGCGCTGCGCGAGGAGGGACTGATCACCGCGGACAGCACCGACGACGAGATCGTGGTCGCGATGCACGAGTTCCTCGCGCGCACCCCCTGCCGGTTCGTCACCGCGTCGCTCTACGACGTGCTGGGGGTGCTGGACCAGCCGAACCTGCCCGGCACCACGGACGAATATCCCAACTGGCGGATGCCGCTGCCCACTAGCCTGGAGCAGATCGTGGTTGATCCACGCGTACGGCGGATCGCCGCCGTGTTGAGCGCACGGAAGGGGACGGCCGCATGAGCTTCCTGGACAAGGCGAAGGAGTTCGCCGACAAGCACGACAAGCAGGTCGACCAGGTGCTGGAGAAGGTCGGCGACGAGGTCGACAAGCGCACCGGGCACAAGTACAGCTCGCACATCGACCGCGGCGTCGACGAGGCGCAGAAGCGCACCGGCGACGGCGACACGGTCGCCTGAGCCGCGGCCGGCTCAGATCGACAGCGGCGGGGGCGGCGCGTCCTCGTCGACGGCGAACAGCATCGGGTGCACCGCGGGCTGCGGCGTACGCTCCCGGCACCGGCTCGGCGGCAGCAGCGACGAGCGGTGCTGCGGGTGCTCGGCGCAGTGGCGCAGCGCCCGGGTGATCGCGTCCGGGTGGTGTCGCCCGCCGCCGTACTCGCCGCACCGGCCGCAGTCCCATCGCCAGTAGGCGGGACCCTCGTCCGAGTCGTGCCGGCGGATCCGCAGCGCCGGTCGGGATCGGCTGTGCTGCGCGGCCGCGGCGGCCAGGATCTCGGCCATCTCCTCGGCCGGCGGCGGCCCGGCCGGGCGGCCTGCCGAGTAACCTGCCGGACGCTCCGCCCGGTCACCGATGAACTCGGCCAGCACGCTGCTGGAGCCCGACACGGCGCATCCCCTTCCCGCCCGTCCACCTCGGACGGGTCTCGTGCCGCCAGTGTGGCCGCACCGATCGCGTGACATGACCGTTTTCGCCAGAAAGCGACGGCGCATTCACGCTCATGGGTCACGCCGGTCGCGGACCGCGTCGCCGGTGCTACGTTGGATGCGCGGAGGTGGCCGGCGTGAGCGAGGACTTCACCCATTCGGCTTTCCTCTACGACTCCCTCGAGGCCTATGTGGGCTTCCTCGTGCCGTTCATCTGCGAGGGCCTGGAGCGCGACGAGGCGGTGGCGATGGTCGCGCCGGCCGCGCACATCAAGCCGGTTCGCGAGCAGCTCGGCACCGACGCCGCCGCGGTCCGCTTCCGGGCCGGTGAGGAGTGGGAGGTCCGTCCCATCCGGACCATCGGCGTCTGGGCGCAGGTGCTGCGCACCACGTCCGCGGCCGGCCGGCCGTCCACCCGGATCATCCACGAGATCAACGCCGAGGATCAAACCCCGTCATGGGTACGCGCGGAGTCCGCGATCAACGCCGCCCTCGCCGGCCAGAACGCGCACCTGCTCTGCCCGCAGCGCAAGGGCACCCGGGTGGACGCCGCCCGGCGTACCCACAAGATCTTCTTCGATCGTGGCTGGCACGTCAGTGACGACTACGAGGATCCGGCCGTCCTGCTCGGCGAGGTGCCGGAGCCGGTCTTCCCGGCGCCGGGCGACCCGATCGTGGCGGCGCCGCTGGGCGACTCGGTGGCCGACCTGCGAGCGCACCTGCGCAACCGGGCGACGGCCGAGCGGTGGCTGCCGCCGGACCGGATCGAGGTGCTGGTGCTGGCGTTGAGCGAGCTGGGCAGCAACAGCATCCGCCACGGCGGCGCCGACCGGGAGCTGCGGGTGTGGCTGAGCCCGGAAGCGGTGGTGTGCGAGGTGATCGACGACGGCCCGCAGCCGCCCGGTCCGCTGGCCGGCTATCTGCCCCCGGTCCCGGGCGTGGTGGGCGGCATGGGTCTGTGGCTGGTGGGCCAGATCTGCGACGCCCTGTCGGTGCACACGGAGAAGGGCGTCACGCACGCGCGTTTCGCCCTCTACCGCTGACGACCCGTCAGCTCGCGCCGGGATAACCGGATGCGCGGCGAAATGGCCCGCGTTAACGTCGCGCGATGGTCACAGCCACGCAGCGCGGCGAGTTCGATCGGTCGGGCCTGCTGCGGCTGCCGGGCGCTGTGCCGGCGTCCGGTGTCGCCTCGATGCGGGACCGTCTATGGGCCTTTCTCACGGCCGAGCACGGGATGTCGCCCGACCGGCCCTCGACATGGGCGGCCGGTCCGGTGCGACGGATGCAGGCGCTGC
>NZ_JBFAZH010000938.1:0-3095 GCF_040681735.1 Actinoplanes sp. NPDC051633
CCGCACCCGAGCTTGGCGCGGCACCGTAAGCCGCACCCGAGCTTGGCGCGGCACCGTAAGCCGCACCCGAACTATGCGCCGCGCCATAGGCCGCACCCGAACTCGGCGCGGCGCCATAGGCCGCAGCCGGATCCGGAGCGGCGGCGCCGCTCGAGGGTGCGTCTGCCGGGGTGGTGCCGGCCTCGCTCGCGTTGGGCGCAGCGGTGCCGATCTGGGTTACATCGGCTTGATTTCCGGCGGTGCCTTCCGCTGGGATCTGGCTCTGCGGTTGTGCCTGTGCCGGGATGGTCACGGTTGCCTCGGACGGCGGCGTCACGATCTCGGTGCGATCCGCGTCGACGATCACCGTCTCGTCCGGATTGGACGACTCATCGCCCGCCCCCGAATCGGCGTCGCGACCAGCCTCCCGTTGGCTTGGATCGACGCCTCGATGAAAGGGCCCGTATCCGCGCGCAACATCAGGGGAATTACCGGTCACGCTGCAACATACTACTAGCCGGTTGCCAGGTTCGATGCCCTGAGAGATCCACTCACGGGAATGGACGCCCAGGTCACAACGTCCCCTCGAAGCGGCCGCGATCAGTCGATCACCCACCCCCGGCAAGAGACTCGACGATCGGTGTCCTGACGTCCATACGACACATGAAATCGCCGGCACCTGACGCTGCCCGCGGCAAACGAGACCGCCGGCACGGCCCCCGACGCCGCCGCACACCAGACCGCCGCGCGCCCCACACCGCCCGAGCATGGCAGGCGGCGTCGCCACGCTCAGCGGCGGCGTGGTCCTTGACCATGGGCGTCACTGCACACAAGCCGCCACACGCCGACGCCCTCCACCGCACACAAATCGACCTACGCCCGACCCCATCACGGCACACGACGGCCCACGCCTCCACACCGACCACACACGAACCTGCCCGGCTGCCGAAGCAGCCGGGCAGTTCGCGTTGGTTCACGGTCATGGCCGCTGTGACCATGTCCCGCTATGCCCCGTGGTCGGACCAGGTCCTGACCTCGGCCGGTGAATCAGTCCTCGGCCGGGGTCTCCCGGCGCCGACGTGACACCAGGATGAGCCCGACGCCGCCGGCCGCGATCGCAGCGCCGACGCCGGCGATGGTCACCACGTCCGTGCCGGTGCGGGCCAGCTGCGCGCCGCCGTTGTCCGACGAACCGCCTGAGCCGCTACCGGAGTCGTCGTTGTTGTTCCCCGAGTTGTTGCCGCCGCCGGAGTCGTCGTCATCGTCGTCGTCATCTCCGCTGCCGCCGCCCGTGCCGGGGTTGGGATCCGGATCGGGATCCGGGTCCGGATCGGGGTCCGGGTCGGGATCGGGGTCCGGGTCGGGGTCCGGGTCGGGATCGGGGTCCGGATCCGGGTCCGGGTCGGGGTCGGGATCGGGATCCGGATCGGGGTCCGGCGGGTCCTCGTCGCCGGGCGGGTCGACCTTCTGGCCGGCTGCTGCGCCCTCGGTGTCGGTTTGCGGGCCGGGTTCGAGAGCCAGGGTGGCGCTGACAGCGGCCTCCGGCAGCGTCGCGGCGGACGCGGAGGGGGCGCCGGCGAACGCGGCCACACCCATGGCGCCGGCCAGCAGGCCAAGTCGCGCAACGGCTCGTAAGCCGCGAACGCGGGCGAGATGTTTGGTACTCATGTTCCTCCCCGTACTTGCTATCGAACAAAGCCTTCAGCTGTCCGCACAGGACAGATGATGTTCGGGCAATCAGGGATGCAAACTACCGAATCTTTTTGCGTCGCGCCATCCATGGTTGACAATGCGGGCACATCGGACAGTGGCCTGCTCACATCACGTATGGATGACACTGAGTAGTGTCAACAACGCGTCACGAAATTGTGTCACCGGATTCGTCGGCCATCGCATCGGCGTCGATCCGCTCGGCGAATTCCGCCGCCTCGGCATCGCGCGCCGCCAATGCCTCTTTCACTGCACGAATCGCAACGCCGGCCGAGTAGCCTTTCCGCGCCAGCATTCCGACAAGCCGGCGGAACACAGCGTCGGGAGCCCCGTTCGCGGTGCGTAGTTTACGGTCGACCAGGGCCCGCGCGGCGGCGGCCTCCGCATCGTCATCCAGCGACTCCAGCGCCTCGCTCGCCACCTCGGCGTCGACCCCGCGCTGCCGCAACTCGTTCGCCAACGCACGCCGCGCCAGCCCTCGTCCGTGGTGCCGGCTGGACACCCACGCCCGTGCGAACGCCGCGTCATCGATGATCCCGACCTCGTCGTACCGGTCGAGAACCTCGGCGATCACCTCTTCGGAGATCTCCCGCCGAGCCAGCGCCTTGGCCAGCTCCGCCCGCGTTCGCGGCCGCACGGCAAGCTGCCGCAGACAGATCTCCCGCGCCACCTCGGACTCACTCCGCGGCGGCTCATCCTCCTGCCGTCGCCCGCCGCCACGCTCTCCGCCACGCCCGCCGCCACGCCCTTCGCGCCCGCCGCGAGCCCACCCGGGTCCGGCCGAGGCTGCACCGCTTCGAGCGCCGGCCCCATCGGCGCCGCGCCCGGTCTCCGGCTCTTCGCCAGACGGCGGGTCGAGACCGGCCCGCCCAGCACCGGTCGAGCTACCCCAGCCACCACGCCCCCGCGAGCTCCGGCGGGGACGGTTCGGAACGTTGCCGCGTTCCTCGTCGCCGGACCGGGACTCGCCACCAGGGAATTCTTCGCGGGCCGGCCGCGGCGGGATGGCATCCCACCCGCGCCCCGACCGAGCCCCACGTCGTCCCGGCATCGGTGCTCAGCGCCCCAACATCGCGACCGACCGCCTCATCGCGACCGACCGTGTCATCGCGACCGCCGCTGACATCGCGACCGAACCAGCCATCGCGACCGGCCCTGACATTGCGACCGGCGCTGACATTGCGACCGGCGCTGCCATTGCGACCGAACCAGCCATCGCAACTGGCCCTGTCGTCGCGGCCGGCTCGCGGAGAGCCGGCCGGAGGGCCGCAGCCCGCATCAGAAGTCGACCGGCGGCAGCTCGACGCCGCCCGCCGCGTCGCCGGTGGTCTGACCGACGCCCAGCTTCTCGAGGATCTTCTTCTCGATCTCGGCCGCCACGTCGGGGTTCTCCTTGAGGAACTCCC
>NZ_JBFAZH010000939.1:0-3089 GCF_040681735.1 Actinoplanes sp. NPDC051633
GACAGCGCGTACACCCCCAACCTGTACGCGTACACGCTGGCCTTCACCGGCCAGGAGGTGAACTACGCGGCGGCGGTGTCCTTCCTCCTCGGTCTGGTCATCGTCATCGTGTCGTCCCTGGTGCTGCTCGCCGGCAACCGGAGGAGCCGCTCATGAGCGCCTTGACGCGCCGCCGCAGCAACCTGCTCACGATCGGCATGCTGGCCCTGCTGATCTACTTCCTGCTGCCGTTGTTCTGGCTCGTGGTCGCCTCCACCAAGACCACCGGCGACCTGTTCTCGAGCTTCGGGCTGTGGTTCGCCGGCAACGTCAACCTCTTCGACAACATCCGCGACACGTTCGCCTACGGCGACGGCGTCTACGGCCGCTGGATGCTCAACACGCTGTTCTACTCACTGGTCAGCGCCGGCGGCGCGGCGTTCCTGGCGGCCCTCGGCGGGTACGGCTTCGCCAAGTACCGGTTCCGCGGCAACGGCCCGCTCTTCGGCGTCGTGCTCGCCTCGGTGATGGTGCCGACGACGGCGCTGGCCATCCCGACGTACCTGCTGTTCAGCAAGATCGGGCTGGTCAACACGCCGTGGGCGATCATCCTGCCGTCGCTGGTCAGCCCGTTCGGTCTCTACCTGATGCGGATCTACGCCCAGGACGCGATCCCGGACACGCTGATCGAGGCGGGCCGCATCGACGGCGCGAGTGAGATGGGCATCTTCTTCAAGATCGTGCTGCGCTCGCTCGCGCCGGGAATCGTCACCGTCCTGCTCTTCACGCTGGTGGCGACCTGGAACAACTACTTCCTGCCACTGATCATGCTGAACGACCCGGATCTCTACCCGATCACGGTGGGCCTGGCGGCGTGGTCGTCGCAGTCGGTCGGCGGCGGCGGTTCCACCGGCGAGCTGCTCGCCCTGGTGGTCACCGGCTCGATGTTGTCGGTGCTGCCGCTGATCGCCGCGTTCCTGTTGTTGCAGCGCTATTGGGAGTCCGGTTTGTCCGCGGGGAGCGTCAAAGGATGAGTGTGCTTTTCGGTGCGGCCTACTACCACGAGTACCAGCCGTACGAGCGACTGAAAACCGATCTGGATCTGATGTCCGAGGCCGGCTTCACGGTGATCCGGGTCGGCGAGTCCGTGTGGTCGACCTGGGAGCCGGAGAACGGCCGCTTCGACGTGGACTGGCTGCAGCCGGTGCTGGACGGGGCCCACGAGCGGGGCATCGCGGTGGTGCTCGGCACGCCCACCTACGCGGTGCCGCCGTGGCTGGCCCGGCAGTACCCGGAGATCGCGGGGGAGCGGTCCACCGGCGAGCGCATCCCCTGGGGCGCCCGCCAGGAGGCGGACTTCACCCATCCGGCGTTCCGGTTCCACGCCGAGCGGGTCATCCGCCGGATCATGGAGCGGTACGCGCGCCACCCGGCCGTGATCGGCTTCCAGGTCGACAACGAGCCGGGCAACGAGCTGCTGCACAACCATGGCGTCTTCCAGCGCTTCGTCGACCACCTGCGGGGTGAGTACGGCGACGTGGAGACCCTGAACCGCGCCTGGGGCCTGGTCTACTGGTCGCACCGGCTGTCCACCTGGGCCGACCTGTGGACTCCCGACGGCAACGTGCAGCCGCAGTACCACCTGGCGTGGCGGCGCTTCCAGGCCGCGCAGACCAGCGAGTTCATCGCCTGGCAGGCGTCGATCGTCCGCGGTTACGCCGGCGCGGGGCAGTTCGTCACCACCTGCCTGTCCTACGAGCGGCCCGCCCTCGACGACGTGGCCCTGATGCGAGAGCTCGACGTCACCGCCGGGAACCCGTACTACGGCATGCAGGACGCCCTGGAGCTGCCCGACCCCGGTGACCGGCCGCAGTACTGGACCACCAACGGCACCTGGGCGCTGTATCTGAGCGCGGACCGGATGTTCGGTTCGCGGCAGGAGCCGTTCCTGGTCACCGAGACCAACGCGCAGTCGATCGGCTTCCCGTGGAACAACCGGCCGGCGTACGACGGGCAGTGGCGGCAGGCGGCCTGGGCGCTGATCTCCCGCGGCGCCCGGATGATCGAGTACTGGCACTGGCACACGCTGCACTTCGGTGCGGAGACCTACTGGAGCGGCGTGCTGCCGCACAGCGGCCGCCCGGGCCGGACGTACCGCGAGATCGCCCGGCTCGGCGCCGAGCTGCGGGAGGCCGGTGACCTGCTGGACGGGCTGACCCCGGACGCCGAGGTGGCGATCCTCTGGGACTACCCCAGCAAGTGGCTGATGCAGCGCTATCCGCCGCTCGCCGGGGAGGACGGCGCGCCGGACCAGCGGGCGTATCAGGGGCTGGTCGAGCCGTTCTACCGCGGCGCGTTCGACGCCCGGCTGCAGGTGCGGATCGTGCACCCGGAGCAACTGGCCGACGCGGCGCGGCAGTTCCCCGTGCTGGTCGCCTCCGGCTACTACATCGCCGGCGACGAGACCCTTGACGCACTTCTCGGGTACGCGGACGCCGGCGGCCACCTGGTCCTCGGCCCGCGCACCGGATACGCCGACCAGGAGGCCCGCGCCCGGGCGGAGTCCGCGCCCGCGGTCCTCGGGGGACCGGCCGGGGTCCACTACGACGAGTTCAGCAACATCACCGGCCGGGTGCCGATCTCGTCCGGCGAGTTCACCGGGTACGCCACCCGCTGGATCGACGGCCTGGAGCCCGGCGGCGCCGACGTCCTGGCCTCCTACGACCATCCGCACTTCGGGCAGTGGCCGGCGATCACCACCCGGGCGCACGGGCGCGGCCGGATCACCTGCGTCGGCACCGTCCCCGACCCCGCCCTGGCCCGGGCCCTGTTCCGATGGCTCGTCCCGGGCCGGGAAGACGTCCCGGAGAGCGTCACGATCACCACCGCCACGGCACCCGACGGCCGCAAAGTCCGGTTCATCCACAACTGGTCGTGGGATCCGGTCACGGTTGGCGATCTCGAACTCGGCCCCTGGGACGTCCGCGTACTCCTCAACTCCGAGGAGGGCCCGCCGATGGAACGGTGACGACACCAGGCAGAGGGGGCCCGGCGAGTGGAGAAGGTTGCGCGGCTCTGGGCCGGATTGGCAGGCTTGCTGCCGGCCGGTG
>NZ_JBFAZH010000940.1:0-3082 GCF_040681735.1 Actinoplanes sp. NPDC051633
GCCCGGCGCAGGCGGCGTGCTGGGCGGCCTTCGCCCACGCGGTCAGCGGCCAGCGCCTGGCGCCGCGGTTCGGCCGCACCGGGTTCCTCGCGCGCGAGCTGGTCGACGAGGTGGCGTACACGATCGCAACGGTCTGACACGGTCCGAGGGTGGGCGAGGCGGGACCCCTCGCCCACCCTGGGATTCCACCGGTCGCGTCAGTTGCGCACCTCCACTTCGTAGACGCGGGCGGCGGTGTCGCCGTTGCTCGTGGGAGTGACCACGTTGAGGCGTACGTAGCGCGCGTCCACGCCGATCGACGTCGTCGTCGAATCGGCCGTGTTGCCACGGATCTGCGCCCGAACGGTCCACCCGGACCCGTCGTCGGAGGTCAGCAGGTCGAAGTCCCGGGTGTTCCACTCCGGGTACTCACCGCCCGCGCCGGCGTGCCGGATGACCACCGAGCCGACCCGCTGCCTGGTCTGCAAGTCGATCTGCAGCCACTTCGAACCGCCGCTGGAGCACCACTTGTCGAACCATCCGCCGAGCCAGCTGCCGTTGACCGCCCTGTCGGCGCCCTCGCCGGCGGCGCAGGACGAGTCGGCGGTCACCGGCCGGCGTGCGGCCACGTCGACCGGCGCGCCGCCGTTGCCGTACACCTCGAGCTCGTAGATCCGGGCCGCGGCGTTGCCGTCGTTGGCCGGTGTCGTGATGTCCATCCGCACGTAGCGGGCCTGCCGCGGCTGGAACCGCGCGAACGTCCGGCTGCTGCGGGCGCCGGTCACCGTGACCGCCGCCGACCAGGTCGAGGCGTCGGTGCTGGTCGAGATCGTGTATCCGCCGGTGTTCCAGCCGGTCGACTCGCCGCCCAGCCCGGCGTGCTTGAGCACCACCGCCGACACGGTCTGCGCCGAGCCGAGGTCGGTCTGCAGGGTGCGCGGCGCGGTGGTCGAGCAGAACTTGCTGTTGCCGCGGATCGCGCCGTCGCCCGCCTTGCCGGCGGCCTCCGCCGTGGCGCAGGGTGCCGATCCGGTGAAGGCCCTGCCGAGGGCGAGGTTCGGTCCGAGGTCCGGTTCCGCGGGCGGCTGGGTGCGCCCGTCGGCGAAGCTGGGGGGTACGTCCTGCGCACCCGTTCCCCAGCTGCTCGGCGACCCGCCCATGCTGAACGCCAGCGTGCCGCCGCCGGCCAGGTCGCCGTAGCGGACGAAGCTCTTCGTGACGCCCGAGCCGTTGAGGGCGACCGACTGCACGTACCGGTTGGCGGCGCTGCCACCGCTGATCGTGACGTCGCCGGCGGCTCGCTTGATCACCGCGGTGGGGAACTGCGCGCCGTGCAGGGCGAGCGTGTCGGCGCCGGGGGTGACCGGGTAGAGGCCGAGCGCGGACCACACGTACCACGCGGAGGTGGCGCCCAGGTCGTCGTTGCCGGGCAGGCCGCCGGCGCCGGTGGTGAACGACTCGGTCATCACCCGGCGCACGGCGTCGCTCGTGCCGGCCGGCTTGCGGGCGAAGTTGTACGTCCACGGCACGTTGTGCTCGGGCTCGTTGCCGATGTAGTAGTACGGCCGGACCAGCCCGCCGTTGAGCTCGGTGAAGTGATGGTCGAGGCGCTGCACGGCGGTCGCCGGGCCGCCCATCAGCGTGATCAGCCCGCCCAGGTTGTGCGGGACCATCCACACGTACTGGGCGGCGTTGCCCTCGACGTACGGGTTCTCCTGCGCCGGGTTCAGCGGCCACGGGAAACCGCTGTTGCGGGCGCCGAGATACTGCGATTCGCCGTCGTAGAGGTTGCGCCACCGCTGCGACCGGACCGCGGCCTCGTTGGCGCCGGCGGTGTCGCCGAGCGCCCTGGCGAACTGGGCGATGGCGAAGTCGCTGGACGCGTACTCCAGGGTCTCGGAGGGGTTGCCGGGGATGTACCCGTTGGTGTTGTAGGTCTGGTGGTTGCCGCGCAGCACGTACCCCTGCATCGCCGCGCCGGAGGCGCTCTTCTTCATCAGCGTCAGGGCGGCCGCGGTGTCGAAGTTGCGCACGCCGAAGGCGTGGGCCGAGGCCACCACGATCGGTCCGGGATCGCCGGGCATCACGAAGTCCTCGACGTTCTGGTGCGACCACTTCGGCAGCACGCCACCCTGCTGGCCGTCCAGCACCATCGACTTGACGATGTCGGTCATCACCTCCGGCGCGATGAACGCCACCAGCGACGCCCAGGACCGATAGATGTCCCAGCCCGAGTAGTTCTGGTAGACGGGATGGCTCGCGGTGTGCACGGCCCGGTCGAAGCCGCGGTACTCGCCGTTGGTGTCGCTGGCAAGGTTGGGGTTCTGCAGCACGTGGTAGAGCGCGGTGTAGAACTTCTGCAGATCGCTGGTCGACCCGCCGGTGACCTGGATGCGGTTGAGCGCGGCGTTCCAGGCGGCGTCGGCGTTGCTCCGGACGGTCGCGAACGTGCCGGCCTCGGCGGTGGCGTTGTTCTGCGCGTTGGCGACGCTGACGAACGAGATGCCGACGGTCGCGTTGACCACCTGGTTGGCCGTGGTGTCGAAGGTGACGTACGCGCCGGCCTGGGTGCCGCTGGTGCTGGTCGAGCCGGCGCTGACCGAGCCGCCGTTGAAGGTGCCGACCGCGGTCGGGGCGCGGTCGAACAGGATCGAGTAATACATGCTGAACGTCTGCCCGCCGCAGAACCCGCCGGCGGTGTGCTCGCCCCACACCCGGTTGCCGCTGATCGAGACGTTGCCCTGCCGGTCGCCGGTGGCCGAGCGGCTCGCGTTGATCAGCACGCGCGCGGCGGTGGTGGCCGGGAAGGTCAGCCGCATCGCGCCGGTCCGTTTGGTGGCGCTCAGCTCGACGTCGGTGCCGTAGCGGTCGAGCCGGTTCTTGTAGTAGCCGGGCGCGGCGGTCTCGTTGGTCTTGGTGTACGCCGACGCGTAGGAGGTCCAGCTCGAGCCGGGCGACGAGCCGAGGTTCCCGGTGATCGGCAGGATCGGCAGGTCCTCGTTGTTGGGGCAGCCCGCGCCGTTGAAGTGGGTGAGGCTGAACGACTCGATGGTGCGGTCGCGGTCGCGATATCCGGACGGCGAGCCGGTCGGGGTGTCGGGGG
>NZ_JBFAZH010000941.1:0-3077 GCF_040681735.1 Actinoplanes sp. NPDC051633
CGCCTTGCCCAGCTCCTCGTTCAGGCTCTCCTCGATCTTGGGCCAGTCGGGGTTGGCGACCACGTTGCTGACGCCGCACTCCAACGCCTTGGCGAAGCCCTCGAGGACCGGCTTGGTCTTGATCAGGTCGGGATCCTGCAGCAGGGCGGTGATCGGCGGCAGCGTCGTGCCGCCCTTGGACTTGTACGTCCACAGCGCGACGTTGGCGGGCTTGGACATGAACTCGATGAACTTCCAGGCGGCGTCGGCCTGCTTGCTCTGGCTGAAGATGACCAGCGCGTCCCCGGCGATGGTCGTGCCGCAACCGGCCGCGCCGACCGGCAGCGGCGCGGTGGCCCATTTGCCGTTGACGGCGGGGAACTCGTCGGTCAGCGTGCCGGCGAACCACGACCCGGCGACGTACATGCCGACCTGGCCGTTGGCGAAGGCCTGCCGGCCGTCGTACGAGTTGGAGTTGAGGTAGTCCTTCGGGGCGTAGTTCTTGGCCAGGTTCACGTAGAACTCGGCGGCCGCCTTCGCCTTGTCGTCGGCGAACAGCACCTGCTTGCCGTCGTCGGAGAGCAGCTTCCCGCCGTTCTGCCACAGCCAGGGATACCAGTAGTAGGCGGCCTCGGTGGCGAACATCGCCACGCCGTACTGCCGCTTGGCGGGCTGGGTGAGCTTTCGTGCGGCATCCTCGAACTCCGGCCAGGTGGCCGGCGGCTTGGTGATGCCGGCCGCCTGGAACAGGTCGGTGCGGTAGAACAGCGCTGTCGACTCGCCGTCGAACGGCAGGCCGTACATGCTCTTCTCGTATGTCGTGAAGGTCTTGAAGGCCGGAACGTAGGCGTCGGCCTTCACGATGTCGCTGCGCGAGATGTAGTTGTCGAGGTTGACCAGCGCCTTGCGGGAGGCGAAGCTGGCGACCGTGCCGGCGTCGACGTACGCCACGTCGGGCGGATTGCCGCCGGCGACCTGGGCGGTCAGCTTCTCGGTGGCCTCCTCGGCCGGGACGTTCTGAAGTTTGACGGTGATCGTGGGGTGTTCCTTCTGGAACGCGTCGAGCAGCTGCTTCATCTCGGGAATCTCGCCGACCCACGAGGCGAAGCTGATGGTGACCGGTGCGGACGGCTCTGGGACAGGGCCCTCGCCGCTGCCCTTCCCGGTGGCGGTCTCGCCGCCGGAGGAGCACGCCGCGAGAGCGAGCGTGGCGGCGGTCGCAGCCGCCACCAGGGTCCGGGGGGATGAACGTTTCATTCCGATCAGCTCCCTCGTCGTTGCCGCCCGATGACGGGACGAGCACAACGGTGACGGCCGTGCAAAACGTTTGGCATACTCGGGTCAGATTCGGCTCCCGGACCGGGGATGTCAAGGGATTCCCCGTAACGAACGCGCTGCGGCGGTCACCTGGCGAATCGTGGCCCCAAAACGATTTGCTACCGTACGTGGCGATCATGCTAGGGAGAGGTCATGCCGATGTCCGACCCGGCGCCGGAGGAGACCCGCGTAACGCTGGTCCACGTCGCGAAGCTGGCGGGAGTCAGCCCGACGACCGTGTCGCATGTGCTCTCCGGTAAGCGCTGGGTCGCCGAGGGCACCCGCCGCACCGTCCAGGAGGCGATCGCGCGCCTCGGGTATCGGCCCAACAACGTTGCGCGGAGCCTGCGTACCCGGCGTTCGAAGATGGTCGCGGTCGTCCTGCCGGACATCACCAACTCCTTCTACGGCGTGCTGGCGCGCGGCCTCGCCGATGCGGTCGACGGCGCCGGGTACGGCACGTACGTGTGCAACACCGACGGCAACCGCGACCGGGAGGACGCGTTCCTGGCGGATGTCGTCGACCGCGGGGTGGACGGCGTGGTCATGGCGGCCGGCGACGTCACGGCTCAGGTGCGGGTCGGTCCCGCCGGGCTGGGCGTGCCCGCGGTGTGCGTCGGCGGTGCGCTCGACGACGACCCGCACGTCGACCGGGTGATGCCGGAGGACGGGGTGGGCTCGTACGCGGCGGTTCAGCACCTGATCCACCGCGGCAGCCGGCGGATCGCGATGATCCAGGGGCCGCCGGCGTCCGGTACGGCCCGCGGCGAGGGATACCGGCGCGCGATGGGCGAGGCCGGCCTGGCGGTCGAACCGGATCTGGTGGTGCCGGGCGACTGGACCCGGCCCGGCGGTCGCAAGGCGATGCACCAGCTGATGTCCGGCCCGATCCGCCCCGACGCGGTGTTCTGCGCCAACGATCTCACCGCCATCGGCGCGGTCGACGCGCTGCACGAGCTGAATCTGACGGTGCCCGCGGACGTCGCCGTGGTCGGATTCGACGACGTCGACGCGGCGACGATCGTGAGCCCGGCCCTGACCACGGTCCGGAACCCGGCCTACGAGAGCGGATACACCGCGGGAGAGTTGTTGCTCAGCCGGATCCTGGGCAGTTACACCGGCGAGGGCCGTACCGTCGTGCTGCCCTGCCCGCTCGTGATCCGCGAGTCCGCCTAGGACCGGCTCATCGTCACGGTCGCCTTGGCGAAGCCGGGCGGCTTGTCCCGCGCCGCCTCGAACGCCGCGCCGATCCGCTCGAGCGGGAAGCGGTGCGTCACCAGCGGCGCCAGCGAGACGGTGCCCGCGGTCAGCAGCCGCATGCCCACGTCGAGGCCGCGCATGATGACCGCCGGGTCGCGGTAGTGGCCGTTGACGAGGTCGAAGGCCATCCAGTTCCACTGCCCCAGCGGCACCCTGCGCGGCTCACCCTGGTGATAGCCGACCAGGACGATCCGGCCGCTCATCCGGGTCACGTCGCCGACCACGTCGAGCGCGGCCTGGGTGCCGGTGCACTCGAAGGTGATGTCGGCGCCGGCGTCGCCGACGGCCTCCGGCAACGACCGGGTACGCACGTCGACGACCTCCGTGGCGCCCAGCGCCGTGGCCCGCTCCAGCGCGTCCGGCCGGGTGTCGGCGACAATCAGCCGCCGGACGCCGCGCAGCCGCACCAGCGACTGCACCAGGTTGCCCATGAAGCCGGCGCCGATCAGCACCACGTCGTCGGCGAGCCCGACGCCCGCCTCCACGACGGCGTTTACGGGACAGGGCAGCGGCTCGGCGAG
>NZ_JBFAZH010000942.1:0-3076 GCF_040681735.1 Actinoplanes sp. NPDC051633
GTAGCGTGTGGCCGATGGACCGGCGCTGGGGCTGTGGGCTGATGCTCGGTGCGCTCCTGCTCGCAACCGCCTGCTCGAGCGAGGAGCCGCCCCAGGCGGGGCCGTCGGTGCCGTCGGTCGCGCAGAGTCAGCCGCCGTCGGCGAGCCCGGCCCCGAGCGCGAGCGCTCCGGTCGAGCGGAGCTGCGAGGAGCAACTCGTCGGCAGGATGACGCCCGAGCAGCGGGCCGGGCAGCTGCTGATGATCGGCACCGAAGTGGACGACCCGGGCGGGCTGCGGGACGAGATCCGGCAGTTCCACCTGGGCGGCGTCTTCCTGCATGGCCGCAGCACCCGGCCGGCCGCCGCCCTCAAGAAGGACATCGCCGACCTGCAGGCCGCCGCGCAGCAGCCGCTCCTGGTCGCCCTCGATCAGGAAGGCGGCAGCGTGCAGACCCTGAAGGGCGCCGACTTCCCGCGGATCCCGTCGGCCGAGCGGCTCGGCGCCGGCCCGGTGGCACAGCTGCGCGCGGTGAACCGCGACAGCGCCCGGCGCCTGCGCGGCATCGGCGTCAACATCAACCTGGCACCGGTCGCGGACACCGTCCCCAAGTCGCTGGGTGAGGACAACCCGCCCATCGGCTCGTTCCACCGGCAGTACGGCGACGATCCCGCCGAGGTCGCGGCCGACATCGAGCAGGTGGTCGCCGCCTCGCAGGGCGAGCAGGTGCTGACCGTCATCAAGCACTTCCCGGGCCTGGGACGCACCCGGTTCAACACCGACACGTCCACCAAGGCGGTGGACAACACCGCCACGGTCACCGACCCATTCCTCAGGCCGTTCGCGGCCGGCATCAAGGCGGGCTCGGCCTCCGTGATGCTCTCCTCGGCGTCCTATCCCAAGCTCGACCCCTCGACCATCGCCGCCTTCTCGAAACCGATCATCACCGGCCTGCTGCGTGAGCGGATGGGCTTCGACGGCATGGTGATGTCCGACGACCTGGGCGCCGCCAAGGCGGCCGAGACCATCAGTCCCGGCCAGCGGGCCGTCCGGTTCGTGGCCGCGGGCGGTGACATGCCGCTGAGCATCGTGCCGGAGCACGCCGAACCGATGGCGAAGTCGCTGTCGGAGCAGGCCGCGAAGGACCCGGGCTTCGCGACGCGGGTGACGGAGGCGGCCCGGCACGTGGTGCGCGCGAAGATCCGTGCGGGGGTCGGGCGGTGCTGAGGAACGGGTAGCTAGATTTTCTGCTTGCCGATCACGGCCAGCAGGCGCAGCTTCTCCTGCGAGGGGCTGCCCGGCGTGGCGGTGTAGACCAGGAGCGACTGCCCGGTCTCCTGGTCGAGCAGGGTCTGGCAGTGCAGTTCGAGCTCGCCCAGGTCAGGGTGCTGGAACAGCTTCCGGGTTTCGTACGCCGGGGAGACGTGGTGCTCCTTCCACAGCGCGGCGAAGGCTGGGCTCGCCGCCAGCATCGCGTCGACCACGCCAGCCGCCCGCGACCCCGGGCCGTCCTGCGTGTAGACCTGACGCACCGCGGCCACGAAGAACCGGCTGAGGTGCTCGTGCTCAGACGACGGGTAGAGCGAGCGCGCGTCCGGGTCGGTGAACCAGCGGTACACGATGCTGCGGTTCATCCCGGTGTATTGGCTGTCGTCGCCGAGCAGCGCCACCCCCGCGCTGGTCCGGCGCAACGTCTCGCCGAGTCGTGAGATCACCTCGGCGGGGGTGTCGTCCAGCCGGTCGAGGATCCGCATCAACGCGGGACTGAGGTGCTCGTCCCGCCAGACCCGCTGCGGCGCCGCATGCCCGCCCAGGCGGAAGAGGTGGTCGCGCTCGGCCTGCGACAGGTGCAGCGCGCGGGCGATCGCGGCCAGCATCTGCTCGGACGGCTTCGGCCCGCGCTGCTGCTCGATCCGGCTGTAGTAGTCGGCCGACATCCCGCTCAACGCGGCCACCTCCTCCCGCCGGAGCCCACCGGTGCGGCGCCGCGGCCCGCGCGGCAGGCCGACGTCCTCGGGCTGCAGCGCCTGCCGCCGGGTGCGCAGGAAGTCGGCGAGCTGAACGCGATCCACGGCCCTAGTTTCCACGGTTCGCGAAGGTCACGTCCGACAGCTCGGCGGAGACGTCCCACAATCGGGCCGCCACCGAGGTGTCCCGGGCCGAGCGGTACATCCGCAGCCGCCGCGGCGCCCCGGTGAACTGCAGGAGCCCGCGCGGCCCGTAGAACTCCCCGCCGGCGGCACGCGGGCCGGTGGCCGCGTACAGGGCCGGCAGGATCCCGCGGTCGACGGTCTGCACCGGCCAGCCGAGCCCGCGGGCCCGCTTGAACATCGCGTCCATCGGCGACTGCCGCGCCCGGCCCAGGTTCGGCCCGGCCGCCTGCAGGTTCGTCGAGGTCAAGCCGGGGTGGGCGGCGTTGCTGGTGATGCCCCAGCCGTTGGCGCGGCTGCGCCGGTCCAGCTCGGCGGCGAAGAGCAGCGTGGCCAGCTTCGACTGGTTGTAGGAGCGCCACGCCGCGTACGACCGGGCGCCCTGCAGGTCGTCGAAGTGGATCCGGCCGGTCCGCGCCGCGATGCTGGACTGCGTCGTGACCCGCGCCCGCCCGGCGATGAGCAACGGCAGGATGCGGGCGGTCAGCGCGTAGTGCCCGAGGTAGTTGGTCTGGAACTGCAGCTCGAAGCCGTCACCGGTGGTCTGCCGCACCGGCGGGGCCATCACGCCGGCGTTGTTCACCAGCAGGTTGATCGGGCGGCCGTCGGCGTTGAGCTGGTCGGCCAGCGCGACCACCGAGGCCAGGACGGAGAGATCGAGGGTACGCAGGGAGACGTCGCCGCTGATCCGCGCCGCGGCCGCCGCGCCCTTGACCGCGTTGCGCACCGGGAGGATCACCTCGGCGCCGGCCCGGGCGAGCCGGGTGGCGATGCCCAGGCCCAGCCCGTCGCTGCCGCCGGTGACCAGAGCGAGCTTGCCGTGCAGGTCGGGAACTTCGATGTCGGTCATGTCACCAGCGTGGGCCGGTCCGAGGATCGGATGATCTTGATAAAATCTGGCTTACTCTGTAAGCTAGATTTATATTAAGTCATTACTTTCGAAGAAAG
>NZ_JBFAZH010000943.1:0-3069 GCF_040681735.1 Actinoplanes sp. NPDC051633
CTAATTTTTGTAAACGTTTCTAGTCGGTCGTTTCGTGTCGACGTGGTGTTCAGTGTTGGCCGCCGCGGGAGGTCTGTCAGCTTGTCGGATGCCGACGAGGGAGTGACGAGATGACCGATCCGCTGGCCGAACGCTTCGAGGCCGACCGTGCCCACCTGCGGTCCGTGGCGCAACGCATCCTCGGCTCGCCCGACGAGGCCGAGGACGCCGTGCAGGAGACCTGGGTGCGCCTGAGCCGCACCGACACCTCGGACGTGGGCAACCTGACCGGCTGGCTCACCACCGTGGTGTCCCGGGTGTGCCTGGACATGTTGCGCGCCCGGGCATCCCGGCGCGAGGACCCGGCCGAGCTGCCGGAGGCCCCGGCCGGCGAGGGTGCCGACCCGGAACGCGAGGCCGTCCTGGCGGACGCGATCGGCCCGGCGTTGCTGCTGGTGCTGGACACGCTGTCGCCCACCGAGCGGCTGGCCTTCGTGCTGCACGACATGTTCGCGGTGCCGTTCCCGGAGATCGCCGAGATCGTCGGCAGCACACCGGCGGCCGCCCGGCAGCTCGCCAGCCGGGCCCGGCGACGGGTCCAGGGCGGCAGCGTCGACTCCGACGACGTGTCCCGCCGGCGCGAGATCGTCGAGGCGTTCCTGCTGGCGTCCCGCCAGGGCGATTTCGCGGCGTTGCTGTCGCTGCTCGACCCCGACGTGGAGTTGCGCGCCGACGAGGCCGGCGTGCGGATGGGGTCGGCGGCCGTGACCCGCGGCGCGGACGGGGTGGCGCGCACGTTCTCCGGTCGCGCCAAGGGTGCGGAGGCGGCCCTGATCGACGGCGACCCCGGCCTGGTGTGGATGGCCGGCCCGCGGCCGCGCGTGGTCTTCCGGTTCACCATCGACGACGGCAAGGTCATCGCGATCGACCTGGTCGCCGACCCGTCGACGCTGGAGGCTCTCGAGCTGGCGTGAGCTAGGCGATGACCGCGGGGATGCGCCAGGAAGGGCGGCTGGTGTGGTCGAGGTCGTGGCGCACCGACGCGATCCGGCGGACGGCCTCGACGAGGTCGTCCGGCGGCAGCGTGAACGGCAGGCGCACGAACCGTTCCAGCGTGCCGTCCAGGCCGAACCGCGGACCGGGCGCGAGCCGCACGCCCACCTCCTCGGCGGCGCGGGCGAGTGCGCTGGAGATCGGCCCGTCCAGCTCGGCCCACAGCATGACACCGCCGTGCGGCAGCTTGAACCGCCACTCCGGCAGCTGCTCGGCCAGCGTCGCCGCGAGCACGTCCCGCCGTGCGGCCAGCTCGGCGCGCCGCGATGCGACGATCTCCTCCGCTTTGTCCAGCAGGTGGACGGCGACCAGCTGGTCGAGCACCGGGCTGCCCATGTCGACACCGACGCGCAGGGCGGCCAGCCGCTGCACCAGCGGCGCCGACGCGCGCACCCAGCCGATCCGCAGGCCACCCCAGTACGCCTTGCTCATCCCGCCGATCGACACCACCCGCGAGTGCCGGTCGTAGACGGCCACCGGCGGCGGCATCGGGTCGCCGTCCAGTGAGAGGTCCACGAAGGACTCGTCGACCACGAGCTCGGTGCCGGTGGCGTGCGCAGCCGCGACCAGGCGTTCGCGCAGCCCGGCCGGCATCAGGTGGCCGGTCGGGTTCTGGAACTCCGGGATCATGTAGGCGAGCCGCGGCCGTCCCTGGCGCAGCGCCTCGAGCAGCAGCTCACCGTCCCACCCGGCGTCCGCGTCCAGGCCGTGCGTGCTGATCCGGGCGCGGCGGGCGGCGAGCGCGGCCAGCGCGTTCGGGTAGGTCGGCGACTCCACCAGCACGTTGGCGCCGGCCGGCACGGACAGCCGCAGCACCAGGTCGAGGGCCTGCTGGGTGCCGCTGGTGATCAGGATCTGCTCGGCCGACGTGCGCACCCCCCGCGCCGTGTAGGCCGCCGCGACCACGTCGCGCAACTCGCCCAGGCCGGTCGGCCGGTAGCCGGCGCCGTGCAGGTGCCGGGTCAGATCGTCGGCGGCCGCCCGGGCCGCCGGGACCAGCTCGATCGGCGCGGCCGACGCCGCGACGCCCATGTCGATCATGTCGAGGTCGTCGCCGGCGGTCCACAGGCCGGAGGCGGCGATGCGATGGCCGGTCGGGAGGGCGGTCCAGCTGCCGGCGCCGCGCCGGCTGATCAGGTGGCCGGTCTCGCGGAGCGTCCGGTACGCGGCCGTGACGGTGGTGCGGCTGATGCTCAGGGCCTCGGCCAGCTCCCGCTCGGCCGGCAGGCGGACCCCCAGCGCCAGCCGCGCGTCGGTGAGCAGGCCGCGGACCGCGCCGGCCAGGGCGGCGTAGTCGGGGCTACGATGCCGCCCCGGAAGCGAGTGCCACTGGCCGAGCAGTCGTGCCAATTGGCTTCCGCTTACGACGCCCGTCACAGCCACCCCTCGACTTTTGGCTCTTGGCAACTCGCCAATTGGCATCAAGAGTGGCACTCATGAGAGTCCCCAGCAAGCTCGCGCTGCGTACCCTGAATCTCTTCCTGGGGTTGATCCTCTACGGCGTGAGCCTGGGCATGATGGTGGAGTCGGCTCTCGGCCTGGCGCCGTGGAGCGTGCTCGACCAGGGCCTGTCGCGGACCTCGGGGCTCAGCATGGGCACGATCGTGATCCTCGGCGGCGCCGTGGTCCTGCTGCTCTGGATCCCGCTGCGGCAGCGGCCCGGCTTCGGCACGGTCGCGAACATCGTCGTGGTCGGTCTGGCGGTCGACGCGGCGCTGGCGGTGCTGCCGGCCACGTCGTGGATGCCGGCCCGGGTGGCTTACCTGCTCGGCGGCGTCCTGCTCAACGGCCTGGCTACGGGCCTGTACATCGGGGCCCGCATGGGTCCGGGCCCGCGCGACGGCCTGATGACCGGCCTGCACGCCCGCCTCCCCACGGTCTCGATCCGGTTGATCCGCACCGCGATCGAGGTGGTGGTCCTGGCCGCGGGCTTCCTGCTGGGCGGCACGGTCGGTGTCGGCACGCTGCTCTACGCCCTGTCGATCGGCCCCCTGGCCCAACTCTTCCTGGCGCAGTTCACGATCCGCCCGGCCCCGG
>NZ_JBFAZH010000944.1:0-3068 GCF_040681735.1 Actinoplanes sp. NPDC051633
GAAGTTGTACCACTCCTCCTCCCGCTCCCAGCGGCGCGGCAGCGGCCGGCTGGTCGGGGCCTACTTCCGCGACCACCCGGGCGCGGTCAACCCCCAGTTCCAGGTCGCCACGGTGAAGGTCCTCGGCCGCGACACCGCCGCCACCCGGCCGCTGCCGCGCCGCTGGGAGCGGGAGGAGGAGTGGTACAACTTCCGCACCAACCCGCGGCACACGGTGCGGGTCCTCACCGAGGTCGACGAGCGGACCTACGACCCGCGGGGCTACAGCGTCCCCGGCGGCTCGCCCGGGATGGGCCGGCACCACCCGATCTCCTGGTGCCAGCCGTTCGACGGTGGCCGCGCGTTCTACACCGCGATGGGACACAAGGCCGAGTACTACTCCGAACCGCTGCTGCTGGCCCACCTCCTCGGCGGGATCCGGATGGCGGCGGGCGTGGCGCCGTTCCACTGCGGCCGGGAGAACTGACCCGATCAGGCGGCGTGCCCGCGACGGGGGAACGCCCGAGATGACCTGACGTGCCGCGTCAGGCATGACAGCCTGGACGTATGCGTACCTCTCGCCTGATTTTCACCGCCTCTGCGGTGATCGGTACGGTTCTCGCCGCATCCGGCACCGCCGCGCCCGTCCGCGCCGATGACGGCTACCGAGCGTCGATCCGGATCATCGACGCCGCCACGGCGAACGCGATGATCGGGGTGTCCTGGCGTCGGGGCTGCCCGGTGCGCATCTCGGACCTGCGCCGGGTGGAGCTGACGCACTGGGGATTCGACCGGGTCCGGCACCGGGGTGAGCTGATCGTCCACAAAGATGTGGCGCGCAGGGTGGTGACCGTATTCCACACCCTGTACTCGGTGCGCTTCCCGATCCGGAAGATGCACCGCGTGGACCGCTTCCGTGCCGACGACAACGCGTCGATGGCCGCGGACAACACCTCGGCCTTCAACTGCCGGCCGATCACCGGCTCGACGAGGGGTTTCTCGGTGCACTCGTACGGCCGGGCGATCGACGTCAACCCCTTGGAGAATCCGTACGTCAAGGGCAGGACCGTGCTGCCGCCGGCCGGCCGGGCGTACACGAACCGCGCGATCGTCAGCCCGAGCATGATCAAGCACGGCGACCGGGTCTGGAAAGCGTTCACCACGCACGGCTTCACGTGGGGCGGGGACTGGAAGTCACTCAAGGACTACCAGCACTTCGAGGTCCCTCTCTGACGGTCACACCGGATCACACCGGATCACACCCGGGCCCCGGCGGGTTGCGGGGCGGCGTCGAGCGGCAGGTCGCGCATCCGGCGGATCGGGGTCGACAGGTAGATGATCGGCGACAGCACGGTGAGCGCCCCGAAGATCAGCAGGGTGGTACGGGCGCCGAGCGGTCCGGCCAGGGCGCCGGCCAGCAGGCCGCCGATCGGGATGGCGCCCCAGGACACGAACTTCACCGTGGCGATCACCCGCGACAGCAGGTCCGGCGGGCTGGCGAGCATCCGGTACGTGCGGGTGGTCACGCTGAGCACCACCGTGGAGCCGGCGAAGACCAGGTTTCCGGCGGCGAAGGCGAGGTATGCGGCGACGCCCGTACCCAGCGGGATGACGAGCGCGCCCGCCACGCCGACGAAGGCCGCGACGATCAGCCCGCGTGCGGTGCCCACCCGATCGGTGAACCGGGTGGTCAGCGCGGCGCCGATCAGGGTGCCGAGGCCGTCGGCGGCGAGCAGGAGCCCGACCATCACCGGCGACGCGTGCAGCTCGCGTACCAGGTAGAACGGGAAGAGCGCGAGCATCGCGCCGCAGACGAAGTTCGTCACGGTGGCGTCCCACATGGCCGGCCCGATGATCGGGTGCCGGAGCACGTAGTGCCAGCCCTCGCGGATCATCGTGACCATCGACGGCCGGTCGGCCGGTGGCTGCACCCGCCGGGCCGGGAGCGTGCGCAGCAGCACGGCGGAGACCAGGTAGCTGACCGCGTCCACGAACAGCGTCGGCACGGCACCCACCAGCTGCACCGCGAGGCCGCCCAGGGACGGCCCGCCCAGCTGGGTGGCGGCATGGGTGCCCGAGTTGAGGCTGTTGCGCGCCTGCAGCTGCGCGGGGGGCACGATCTCCGGCAGGAAGGTCTGGTTCGCCACGTCGAACAGCACGTCGGCGAAGCTCACGACCAGGGCGACAGCGATCAGCTGGGCCACCGTCAGGGCGTCGAACCACCAGGTCAGGGGGACGGAGGCGATCGCGAGGGCGCGGATCAGATCCAGCGCGACCTGCATGCCGCGCAGCGGCAGCCGCCGCACGATCACCCCCGACGGCAAACTGATCAGCAGGTACGCGAGATAGCCGGCCGCCGTGATCAGGCCCATCTCGAAGGCTGACGCGTCCAGCACGGTCAGCGCGGTCAGCGGCAGCGCCACCCCGCCGACCGCCGAGCCGAGGTGACTGGTCGTGCCGGCGACCCACCAACGCCAGAACGCAGTAAGTTTCATAGTGGAACTGACTATAGTGGTGGGGGTGAGAAGAGTCGACCTCGCCGATGCGGATTGCGGCATCGCACAATCTCTCGGCGTGCTGTCCGACTGGTGGACGTTCCTGCTCGTCCGCGACATCGCCGGCGGCGTGACCCGCTTCGACGGGCTGCAACGCGGGCTGGGGATGAGCCGCCGCGCCCTCACCGAGCGTCTCGCCGCGCTCGTCGAGCACGGCGTGCTGTACCGCCGGCGGTACACGGACCGCCCGCCGCGCTACGACTACCTGCTCACCGCCAAGGGCGAGGGGCTGCTGCCGGCGCTGATCGCGCTGCAGGAGTGGGGCGACCGGTACGTGCTCGGCGACGGCTCGCTCACCGCCACCGCGGCGGCCGGGTCGGCGGAAGCCCGCCGGGTGCACGCCCTCGTCGGACGCCGGCTGCCGGAGCTGACCCTGGTACGCCATGACGGCGTGCCGGTGCCGCCCGCGGAGCCGGACGCCTGGACCGTGCTCTACTGCTTCCCCGGCGCGTTCATGCCCGAGGTGCAAGGCCTTCCGCCGTACTGGGCGGACATCCCCGGCGCTCCCGGCTGCACCCTCGAGTCCAGCACGTA
>NZ_JBFAZH010000945.1:0-3064 GCF_040681735.1 Actinoplanes sp. NPDC051633
TAGTTTTCGTGTGTGCGATTTCGTATTTTTTTCGCGGTGACGCTCGGCCTCCGCGTGGTAGTCGGCCAGGATCGCCTCCGCCTCCAGAGGAGCTCCGGCGGCCATGTCCCGATTCATCGTCGAGGTGGTGCGCTCGGTGGTCACCACCCCGGCCCTCAGGAAGGCCCGGGCGCCATCGCTCGGCGGAAATCCGGCGGCGACGGCGATGGCGGTCGCCTCGGCGGCGATGGCGCTGGTCAGGGCCGACCCGCCGGGCACCGAGTTGATCTCGCCTATCGAGGCGCCGAAGAGCGTGGTGGCCGCGCCGATGCTCGCCAGGAAGACCCACTTCTCCCACATCTCGTGGACGATGTCGGTGGATCCGGCGACCACGAACTCGGCGCCGGAGAGCGCCTCGGTGACCCGGTCGTCGGGTTCGCCGTCCGGCCGGCCATGCACGATCCGGTGCATGCCGGTGAACTGCACCACGTCGCCGTCATCGGTCAGCATGGCGTGGATCCGGCAGACCCCGCCGTACGCGCGGTCCGGCCCGAACGCCCCGGTCAGCGTCGCCAGGTGCCGCATGCCGTTGAGCAGCGGGACCACCGCGGAGTCCGGACCGACCGCAGGGGTCACGTCGCGCAGGGCCTCGTCGAGCGTGTAGCTCTTCACGGCGAGGATCACCAGGTCGTACACGCCGTCGAGGGTCTCGGCGGTGACCAGGTGCGGCTTGACCACCGACTCGCCGGTCGGCGACTTGATCCGCAGGCCGCGCTCGGTAAGCGTCGCGGCCCGGCGGGGCCGCACCAGGAAACTGACGTCCTTGCCGGCCTCGGCCAGCCGGCCGCCGAAGTAGCCACCGGTCGCGCCCGCGCCGACGATGAGGATGCGCATCGTTTACCCCAGCACCTCGTCGACAAAGCACCAGCGCCAGTCCTCGCCCGGCTCGAAGCTGCGCATCGCCGGGTGCGCGGACTCCTCGTGGTGCCGGCTCATGTGCCGCCGCGGCGACGAGTCGCAGCACGCGACGAAGCCGCAGTTCAAGCACAACCTCAGGTGCACCCAGTCGGAGAACCCGCCCTCGACGCACTGCGGACAGCCCTGGTCGTAGGGCGTCACCGGGGCCGGGTCCGCGGCCTCCTTGAGATGCTGGCAGATCACTGCTCGTCACTCCGGCTCAACTGGGACTCCTCCAGATCGAGGTCACGCTGGGCGCGGGTGAGCACCTCCTCGGGGATCCGCCCCTCATTGCGGGCGATCTTGAAGACGTGCCGCTCCGCCATGATCATCTCGCGTCGCAACCGGCCGTACGCGGCCGAGGGGGTCTCCTGCTCCTGACTGCCGAGGCGTTCCCAGGCGCCGTTGTTCCGATTCTCCGCGATCCCGCGCAGCCGCTCGACCACCGAGTCCGGCGCGCCGTCGACGTTGTCCTCGAGAGCCTTGAGGGCCGCGCGGCTCGCCTGATTCTGCACGCTCGCCTCGGCCAGCGCGTCGGCGACGGTGGTGTCCTCGTGCACACCGAGGCGCCGGGCCAGCAGCGGCAGTGTGGTGCCCTGCAGCAGCAGGGTCAGCACGATGATCGCGAAGGCGACGAAGACGAACAGGTCACGAGGATAATTGCTGGTCACGGCGTTGGACTCGGGAAGGCTCAGCACCGCGGCGAGGGTGACCACGCCACGCATGCCGGCCCAGCCGAGCACGGTCGGGCCGGTCGCCGAGGTCGGCCCCTCGCGGTCGCGCACCCGCGGGGACAGCCGGGCCAGGTAGTACGCCGGATACATCCACACGAACCGCAGCACGACGATCAGCCCGAAAACCAGCGCGGTGGCCTGGATGGTCGTGCCGATCCCGGTCTCCAGGTCGCTGACCAGCTCGCGCAACTGCAGCCCGACCAGCAGGAACACCACGCCCTCGAGCAGGAAGGTGATGAGCCGCCAGACCGCCTCCATCTGCAGCCGGGAGGTCGGCGACAACAGGTACGGGATCCGGTGGCCGAGATAGAGACCGGCCACCACCACCGCGACGATGCCGGAGGTCTCCAGCTTCTCGGCGACGATCACCACCACGAACGGGGTGAGCAGCGACACCGCGTCGTCCAGCAGCGGGTCCTCGATCTTCTTGTGCAGCCAGGCCGCCGCCACCGCCGCCGCCACGCCGAGCAGCAGCCCGCCGCCGGCGGTGACCACCACGTCGCCGGCGATCTCCCAGAACCCGACCGCGAGGCCGGTCAGCGCGCCGGCGGACACCCGCAGCAGCACCAGCGCGGTCGCGTCGTTGAGCAGGCTCTCGCCCTCGAGGATGGTGACGATCCGCCGCGGCAGGCCGATCCGCCGGGCGATCGCGGTGGCCGACACCGCGTCGGGCGGCGCCACCACCGCGCCCAGCGCGATGCAGGCCGACAGCGGCACCTCGGGCAGCAGCAGGTGCAGGCCGACGCCGACCAGCACGGCGGTGAACACCACCAGGCCGATCGCGAGCAGCATGATCGGGCGCAACGCCCGGCGGAACGCGGGCACCGAGGTCTGCAGCGCGGCGACGTAGAGCAGCGGTGGCAGGATGCCCACCAGCACGAGCTCCGGTTCGATGTGAATCTCGGGCAGACCGGGCACGAAAGACAGGGCGAGACCGCCGACGAGCAGCACGAGGGGCGCCACGAACCCGAGCCGCCGGGCGAGCGCAGCCCCCACGACGGCGATCACGATCATCACGACCGTATCGACGATGCCTTCCATGCCGGGAAGCTTAGAGCCGCCGCCCGTACCGGAAAGAATGAGCCGGGGTACTCACGACCGTGACCTGCCACACCCGGCATGGTGGCGGGCATGACTGCGATCTTGCGTGTCGGCATCACCGCCATGGCGGCCTGCCTCCCCGCTGCCGAGCTGACCACCGACGAACTGCAGCGCCGGGTCGCCACGGCCAGCGACCTGCCGCTGCCGGACGGGATGTTCGCGCAGGCCACCGGCATCGAACGCCGGCGGGTGGCGGCCGACGACGAGTACGCGTCCGACCTGGCGGTGGGCGCCGCCCGCAAGGTTTTGGCGGACGCCGGCCTCGACCCGCTCGACCTGGACCTGCTGCTCTT
>NZ_JBFAZH010000946.1:0-3061 GCF_040681735.1 Actinoplanes sp. NPDC051633
CTAGGATGTTTTTTTGACCAGTATAGTCGCTCATCCGGTTGATGTAGGCGCCGCCGCCCGCGTACGGCTTGGTGCTCATCCGGCCGGCGTCGGCGAACTGGCTCATCCCGATCACGTTCGCCGTCATCACCCACTCGTAGCCGTCGACGAAGGCCCGGTGGAACCAGTCGGACATCGCGGCCGGCCGCCAGCCCCGCTGCATCGCGTAGTTGCCGAGCACCATCAGCCGCGGGATGTGATGCACCCAGCCGCGATCGCGGACGCCGCTCAGCACGTCCGACAGACAGGCCGCGTCCACCGCGTCGCCGTCCAGCTCGGCGAACCACTTCGGCAGGCTGCCGGTGGCGCCGAGCTCGTTCTGGCGCCGGTAGGACGGCTCGAAATACCAGTACAGGTGCCAGACGAAGTCCCGCCAGCCGATGATCTGCCGGATGAACCCCTCCGCGCCGGCCAGCGGGGCCTGCCCCTCGCGGAACGCGTCCTCGACCCGGTGGACGATCTCGAGCGGGTCGAGCAGGCCCAGGTTGAGCGGCGCGGAGAGCATGCTGTGCGCCATCCACGGGTCGCCGGTCAGCATCGCGTCCTCGTACGGGCCGAAGGACGGCAGCCGGTGCTCGACGAAGTGCCGCAGCCGGGCCAGCGCCTCGCGCCTGGTCGCCGGGAACAGCCGAGGGCCATCGTTGCCGAGGAACTCGATGCCGTCCTCGCGCTCCCAGCGATCGAGGTCGGCGCGGACCTGCTGGTCGATCTCGTCCTCGACGATCTCCGGGGGCGCCGGCACGCCCAGCGCCGAGGAGCGCGGCGGCGGCTCCCGGTTCTCGTCGTCGTAGTTCCATCGCCCGCCGACCGGCTCGGCACCGTCCATCAGCACGTCGTGGCGGCGCCGGGCGTCGCGATAGAAGTCCTCCATCCGCAGGCTCTTCCGCCCGCCGGCCCACTTCGTGAAGTCCTCGGGGGCGGTCACGAAGCCTCTCGGCGGCAGGACGGTGACGTCGAGGCGCCGCACCAGGTCGCGCGCCTTCCTCGACGTCGGGTGGCAGACGCTGACGTCCGCCCCGACGGCTTCCGCGTAGGTCTCGGACCGCACGAACCGTGCCTGGTCGCCCAGCTCGGCGGCGCGATGGCGGAGCGCCGAGAGGATCAGATGCGCCTTCTGCCGGTGGAAGCGCCGGCGCCGGAACACCGCCTTCGACTCGATCAGCAGCACCGGCTGGCCGGGGGCGTCCAGGAAGTGCGGGCCGAGCTGGTCGGCGAAAAGCCAGCGTCGCGTCATGAGACCTGACTACCCGCGCTGCAGCACCGCATCCCGCAGATTCGCCGTGAGATCGGCGCTGTCGGCCACGGAACGCCTGGTCAGCAGCACGGTGGCCAGGCTGCCGTGGTCGGCCCACGCGCACACCACGACCGTGTTGCGCCCGGCCTTGCCGACGCCGCAGCGCTCATGCGCGCCGAGCTCGCCCAGGTCGAAGGACTGCACGTCGCGCAGGTCGTAATCGGTGCCGAGCTGCTCGATCTGCGCCGTCAGATCGGCCTTCGGGGTGAGTCGCGTTCCGGTGGTGCCGAAGACGGTGACCCGCTTGCCGTCGCCGTCGCCGTAGACCCCGGCGAACGCCTCGCCGCCGCCGAGCTCGTCCCGCAGGCGCTCGGTGGCGCGCCGGCTCGCTCCGTCGTCCCGCAGGCTGAGGTCGGCGACCGAGTCCGGCAGGATCGCGGACACGTTGACCTGCTGGAACACCGGCCACAGGAAGTAGGCCAGGACGGCGAGCACGATCAGCAGCAGCAGACGCCGGAGAAACCTGCGCAGCGGCCGGCGGCGCATCCGCGGCGGCGCCGGCGGTGGGAGTGGGCGCTCCTGGTAGCGCGGCCCGCGCTCGGTGAGGTAGCGCTGCGCGTACTCCGGGGGCAGCGTTGGTGCGGGCTTTGCGGGCGGGGGCGACGGCTGCGGTGCGGGCGGCGGCGACGGCTGCGGGGCCGGCGCCTCGACCCGCGTCGGCGGCATCGGCTCCGGCGCCGGCGGTAGCTGCATCGGGTCCCACGGCGTGTCGTGCAGATCCTGGCCGGCCCACGGGTCGACCGCCGGGATGGTCTCCCGGTCGTCCTCCGGCCCTGTGTGTTCGGTGTGTTCCGTCCGCCTGAGCCGCCACCGCGGCCGCCGGGGCTCCGGCGGAACCACCGCGGCGGACCCGCTCCAGCGCACCGGGGCGTCCACCGTCGACGGGTCGCCATCCCCGGTCTCGACCCGGGTCGGGTCGGGCGGTCGGGGTTCGGGCATCGAGGAACCTTTCTCGCGCGGACGAGCCGGCCCTGGGGCAACGGACCGAATCCCAGGTTAGAGGCGGTCTGCCACCTCTGATCACGAGTGAAACCGGATAGCGGTTCACGAACGGCGGACAACGGGGGCGATGTGCAGGACGCTCCGGAGTCGTAAGGTGACCCCGAGATGAATACGACCGAGAGAAATGCCGTCACCGTGACCGGTAATGCATCCGGTCAGCCGATGATGTTCGTCCATGGTTATGGCTGTGACCAGAACATGTGGCGCTATGTCACACCGGCCTTCACCGACTCGTACAAGGTGGTCCTGTTCGACCAGGTCGGCAGCGGCCGGTCCGACCTGTCCGCCTACGACGAGGACAAGTACGCCACGCTGGACGGATACGCCACCGACGTGCTGGAGATCATCCACGAGCACGACCTGCACGACGTGATCTTCGTCGGGCATTCGGTCAGCTCGATGATCGGCCTGCTGGCGGCGGTGCGCGAGCCCGAACGGTTCGCCAAGATGGTCCTGGTCTGCCCGTCGCCGAGGTACCTGAACGACGAGGGGTACGTGGGCGGCTTCGAGCGCAGCGACCTCGAGGAGATGCTCGACTCCCTGGACAGCAACTATCTCGGCTGGTCCAGCGCGATGGCGCCGGTGATCATGGGGAATCCGGACCGTCCCGAGCTCGGCGCGGAGCTGACCAACAGCTTCTGCCGCACCGATCCCGAGATCGCCCGCCGGTTCGCCCGGGCCACCTTCACCTCCGACAACCGCGCCGATCTGCCGCGCCTGCGCACC
>NZ_JBFAZH010000947.1:0-3058 GCF_040681735.1 Actinoplanes sp. NPDC051633
CGCTAACATGGAAGTCCCCTCAAACAGCGGAAACCCGCCGATGCGGATTACCGCATCGGCGGGTTCAGGCGCACGTCAGCCGACAACTTCCTTCAGCGCGTCACCAAGTGCGTTGGCCTCGTCCGGGGTCATCTCAACGACGAGACGGCCACCACCCTCCAGCGGGACTCGCATGACTATGCCCCGCCCTTCCTTGGTGACCTCCAGCGGACCATCGCCCGTCCGCGGCTTCATCGCCGCCATTTTGTCTCCCCTCAGACTTACATCAGGGTCTTCAACACCACGAGCTCAGGCCCACGTGGTGCCGTTTCTCATAACATCCGACCAGCGACCGTGCAGACCCCACCGCGCATGATCGCGGCCGGGTCCGCCGTGCCGATCAAACATTTTCCCTGATGAACACCGGCAGACCCAAACCCAGCCCGGGCGGATGTGACAGCGTCTAGCATATCGTCTCCGGCGCTGTCACAATGTGCGCTCATGCGGACGCGGCCTGCACTCTTCGACCTCTTCGGTGATCACCTGCGTTCCCGCGGTGGCCGCGCGCCGATCGCCGCCCTCGTCCGGCTGCTCGCGCCCGTGGGCATCGCAGCGCCGGCGGTGCGCACCGCCGTCTCCCGGATGGTCCGGCAGGGCTGGCTGCGCCCGATGCGGCTGTCCTCCGGCGCAGGTTATTCGCTGACCCCCTTGGCGGCACGCAGGCTCGACGAAGCTTCCACGCGGATCGCACGGATCGTCCGAGCCGGCTGGGATGGCCGGTTCGACCTGATTCTTCCGTACGCGCCGGTCACGCGCCCGGAAGCCGCGATGTTGACCACTCTCGGGTACGGGCGGCTGGGCGACCACGCCTGGGTCGCGCCCCGCCCGGCCGACGAGGTCGACGCGATGCTCGCCGGCGCCCGCATCCGGTACGAGCGGTTCAGCGCCGGCCCGGTCAGCGCCGCCGACCTGGCCCGCCGCGCCTGGGACCTGTCCGGCATCGGCCGCGCCTACGAGGACTTCGTCAACGCCCAGCGCCCGCTCGTCACCGCGGTGACCGACCGCAGCAGCGACGAGGAGGCGTACGCCGCCCGCTTCGAGCTGGTGCACCAGTGGCGCGCCGCCCAGCAGCGCGACCCCCACCTCCCGCCTGCGCTGCTGCCGCCGCGCTGGCCCGGCACCAAGGCGACGCAGTTCTTCGAGCGGCACGCCGCGCGTCTGCGCCCGGCTGCGGACCGCTACGTCGAGCAGTGTCTGGTGGGGGCCGGGCGCGGCGGACGTATGTAAAGCTCTTCAGTCATGACCGATCTCCTCCTCGTCGACCGCACCGACGCCGTCGTCACCCTCACCCTCAACCGGCCGGCCGCGATGAACGCGCTGACCACCGATCTCAAAGAGGCCCTGCGCGACACACTGGGGGAGCTGGAGTCCGACCGGTCCTGCCGGGCGATCGTGCTCGCCGGGGCGGGCCGCGCGTTCTGCGCCGGCCAGGACCTCCAGGAGCACATGGAGAAGCTATCGGCCGGCAACACGAGGATCGACACGGTCAGCGCGCACTACAACCCGATCGCGCAGCGGCTGGTGAACATGCCCAAGCCGGTGATCGCGGCGGTGCGCGGGGTGGCCGCCGGGGCGGGCGCGTCGCTGACGCTGCTGGCCGACTTCCGGATCGGCGGGCCCAGCACCAGGCTGCTGATGGCCTTCGCGAACGTGGGGCTGGCCGGCGACACCGGCGTGTCGTGGTCGCTGCCGCGGCTGGTGGGCCACGCGCGGGCCCTGGAGCTGCTGCTGCTCGCCGAGCCGGTCAAGGCGGAGGCCGCGCTCGCCATGGGCCTGCTCTCCCGGCTCACCGAGGACGACGAGCAGGTGCTGCCGGTGGCGCAGGAGCTGGCCGCCCGGCTGGCCGCGGGCCCGACCGTCGCGTACGGCGCGATCAAGCGGGAGCTGTCCATCGGGGACGCCGGCACGCTCTCCGACGCGCTCGCCGCCGAGGCGCAGGCGCAGGCCATCTGCGGCGCGACGGCCGACCACAAGGCGGCGGTCGAGGCCTTCCTGGCGAAGGAGAAGCCGGTCTTCGAGGGACGGTGATATGAGCCAGGAGATATAGCCACATTCAGCGGTATGAATGTCTAGGCTTCCCCCAAGTGTCGCCCCGATCGGGCGCACAACCCTGGGGAGGATCTGGATGGCAAGGTGGCGCAATCTTCTGGGCATCGCGGTCGCGGCGGTCACCGCGGCGTCGATGGGAGCGATCGCCTCACCGGCGATGGCGGCTCCGCCCGACCCGGGCGGCGGCACGATCACCCCGCAGGTCGTCGGCGGCACCCGCGCGGCGCAGGGCGAGTTCCCGTTCATGGTGCGGCTGTCGATGGGCTGTGGTGGCGCGCTCTACACGACGTCGATCGTGCTGACCGCGGGGCACTGCGTCAGGGGGACCGGCCGGAACACGAGCATCACCGCCACGCTAGGCGTGGTCGACCTCAACTCGTCGAGCCGGGTCACCCGCCGGTCCACCTATGTGTACCGGCCGCCGGGCTACAACCAGGGCGGTGACGACTGGGCGCTGATCCGGCTCGCGTCCCCGGTCACCGGCCTGGCCACGCTGCCGATCGCGACGTCGTCGACCTACGACAACGGAACCTTCACGATCGCCGGTTGGGGTGCGGCCAGCGAGGGCGGCGGGCAGCAGCGGTACATGCTGAAGGCGACCGTGCCGTTCGTCGACGACGCCACCTGCAACGGGCGGTCGATGTACAACGGCCGCATCATCCCGGCCGAGGAGATCTGCGCCGGCTTCACCGAGGGCGGCGTGGACACCTGCCAGGGCGACTCGGGTGGCCCCATGTTCCGCCGCGACGCGAGCAACGCCTGGATCCAGGTGGGCATCGTGAGCTGGGGCGACGGATGCGCCCGCCGCAACCGCCCCGGCGTCTACACCCAGGTCAGCTACTTCTCGTCGGCGATCACCTCGGCGGCGGCGAACCTGCCCAGTTGAGGTTCGAGCTTTCCGCGGGGGTCCCGGCGCAGCGTTGCGCCGGGGCCCTCAGTCGTCCTCGTCCTCTTCTTCTGGGTCCTGGTT
>NZ_JBFAZH010000948.1:0-3051 GCF_040681735.1 Actinoplanes sp. NPDC051633
ACCGGCGGGTCACCGCCGTGCTGCGCTACCTGGAGACGCAGCGCCGCTGACGGTTACTCCTTCTCCTCGGCGGCCTCCTCGAGGACGGCCTCCTCGACCTCCGGCTGGTCCACCCACAGGGCGCGCAGCTGGGCCTGCATGAACGACATGAGCCGGGCGCGGTACTCGCGGTCGAACTGCTCGAGCGCCTCGATCTGCTGCTGCAGGCCTTCCCGTTTCGCGGTCAGCCCGCCGACGAAGTCGTCGTACCGGCGCTGCGCCTGCAGGCGGAGCTGCTCGGCGTCGTCCTGCGCCGCGCCGGTGATCCGTTCCGACTCCGACCGGGCCTCGGCCACGATCATGTCGGCTTCGCGCCGGGCGTCGGCCTTCGCCCGCTCGGCGTCCCGGGACGCCTGCTGGCTCGCCGCCCGGGCCTCGGCCATGATGCGGGCGGCGTCGGCCCGGACCTTGTCCGCGTGATCCTTCGCCTTCTGCGCGACCACGTCGGCGTCGGACTGGGCGGCGGCCCGGATCTTCTCGGCGTCGCGGTTGGCGTCGGCGACGTGCTGCTCCGCCGTCCGCTGGGCCATGGTCAGCACCTGCAGCGCCTGATCGGGCTTACGCGTGCCGGGCACGACCATCGGGTTCTCCGAGGTCTTGCCGTCTGACGAGACCGCCGCGAGCAGGCGTTGAACGCGGTCGTCGATCAGGTTGTCACTCAACGGAATCTCCAAGCTTCGCGCCATCACCAGCACAACGGGTCATGCCCGGTCGGAGGTGACGGGTAGGAGCTCGCGAGGCGGTTGGCATCTTTCCGGGATTCGGCGGCCGGGAGCGTCCGCCAGGCTCAACCGCATGTCGTACGGATACGTCCCCCAGCCCCAGTACGCCCCCCAGCCCCAGTACGCCGCCCAGCCCCAGTACGCCGCCTACCCCGCCCCGATGGGCTACGGACACACGCCGCGCCAGTCGGCCCCGCCGAGCGTGCACATCGTGGCGATCTTCCACTACCTCGGCGGCCTGCTGACGCTGCTCGCGGCCGCCGCGTTCGGCGTCGCGGCGCTGACCCAGGGCGCCCGGCTCCCCACCAGCCAGGACCTGATCCGGCCCGAGGATGCGCGGATCGTCGCCGCCGTCCTGGCCGGCGGGCTCGCCCTCGTCGCGCTGATCGTGCTGATCTTCGCCCGCAAGCTGCAGCGCGGTCGCCAGTGGGCCCGGGTGCTGACCCTGATCCTCTGCACGCTGAGCGTCGGCACCAGCGTGCTGGCCTTCGTGGCCCAGCAGGACCCCACCGTCTTCGCGGGCGCCGTCTTCCCCGCCCTCTACATCCTGCTGCTGAACACCCGCGCCGCCCGCTCCTGGTTCCGCGCCCACACCTGGTGATACATGGGTAACGGCTCCCGATGTCGCTGGGGAGTGGCTCGGCGAGAGTCTTCACCAGCACCCCGGCACGAGGCCGGGGGCGAGTGAAGGAGCAGGACAATGCAGCGTTTCATGATCGAGCGGAACATCGAGGGCGCGGCCGACCTCAGCGCGGAGCAACTCGCCGAGATCGCGAAGACCTCCAACTCGGCGGTCGACTCCCTGGGCGTCCCGTACGTGTGGGTCAACAGCTTCGTGGCCGGCGACAAGATCTACTGCGTGCACGAGGCCGAGGACGCCGAGACGATCCTCGAACACGCCCGCCGCGGCGGGTTTCCGGCGGATGTCGTGTCGCCGGTCGCCGGCGAATTCGGTCCGCACAGCGCGGCGGAGAGCGTCTAAAGTCACAGCTCATGAGGCTCGTCGAGCGGGACGGGGAGATCGAGGCCCTGTCCCGTACGCTCGCCGGCGCGGCCACCGGGTCGGGGGCCGGCGTCGCGGTCACCGGTGAGCCGGGGGCGGGCAAGACCGCCCTCGTCGAGTCGGCGGTCGCCGGGGCGACCGGCCTGCGGGTCCTGCGCAGTGGCTGCGACCCGCTCGCCACGCCCCGGCCGCTCGGCCCCTTCCGCGACCTGGCCGCGGAGCTGGGCCCGGCCGACCCGGAGAATGTCTACTCGGCGTTGCGGGAGCGCCCGACCGTGCTCGTGGTCGAGGACCTGCACTGGATCGACGAGGCGTCGGCCGACATGCTGCGCTTCCTGGTCCGCCGGCTGGAGACGATGGCGTGCGCGCTGATCGTCACGTATCGCAACGACGAGATCGGCCCGCGACACTCGGCCCGCCCGCTGCTGGGAGATTTCGCCGCCCTGGACCACGTCACGACGATCCGCCTCGCGCCGCTCACCGTCGCCGGCGTCGCCGACCTGATCGGCCGGGCGGCCGGCCGCGAGACCGGGGGTGGCCGCGACGACGCCGCCCGGGTGCACGCGGTCACCGGCGGGAACCCGTTCTTCGTGGCGGAGGTCGCCAAGGAGCCCAGGCGGCCGCTGCCCGAGACGGTGCGGGATGCCGTGCTGGCGCGGACCGCCGGCGTCGGGCCCGGGGACTTCGAGGTGTTGCAGCTCGCGGCCGCCGCGCCGGACCGGCTGGACGACCGCGTGCTGCCGGCGCTCGGGGTCGACCTGCCGACGCTGCGCCGGCTGCACGACACCGGGCTGCTCCTGCGCAACCTGCGTGGGCTCGTCTTCCGCCATGAGCTGGCCCGGCTCGCCGTGGAGAGCACGATCCCCGCCGGCGGCGCGGCGCACCTGCACGCCCGGCTGCTCGACGCGCTGGAGACCGTCGAGCCGCGCGATCCGGCCGTGCTCACCCACCACGCGGTCGCCGCCGCGGACGCCCGCCGGGCCGCGCGGCACGCGCAGGACGCGGCGGATCAGGCCGCGCAGGCCGGCGCGCACACCGAGGCCGTGGCGTTCCTGCAGATCGGGCTGGCGCACCTGGACGGCGGCTCGCCCGGCGAGCGGGCCCGGCGGCTGCACATGCTGGCCTACGAGCAGTACATGACGAGCCGGCTGGAGTCGGCGATCGGCAGTGTCACCGTCACCTTCCCGCTGTGGCGGGCCGCCGGGGACGCCGCAGGCTTGTCCGCCGCCCACGAGTCGTGCGCGATCTTCGAGTACTACAACGCGCGCCGGCGTGCGGCCGAGGACC
>NZ_JBFAZH010000949.1:0-3049 GCF_040681735.1 Actinoplanes sp. NPDC051633
ACCACCACCGCGGCGACCACGTTCAGCTCGTATCCGGTGCCCGCGGCGGCGTCGACCGTGCCGAAGCGGGCCGCGAAGAGCACCCCGGCCAGGCCGGCGAGGGCGCCGCTGAGCAGGAACGTCCCGAGCAGGTTGCGGGCCACCCTGATGCCGGCCAGCTCGGCGGCCTGCGGGCTGGAGCCGATCGCGTAGAGCTCGCGGCCGACCCGGAAGTCGCGCATCAGCAACGACACGCCACCGACCACGACCAGCGCGATCAGCACCAGCCAGGGGATGCCGAGGATGCTGTCGTTGGCGAAGCTGAGGACGTGCGGCGGCAGCTCGTCGGCGTTGACCTGGGAGCCGCCCGCCCAGGAGTACGTGAGGCCGCGGTAGATGTAGAGCGTCCCGAGGGTCACCACCAGCGCCGGCACCCGGCCGTAGCGGACCAGCACGCCGTTGACCAGGCCGCACACCGCGCCGACCGCGATGCCGGCCAGCAGCGCGACGATCATCGGAAGGCCGGGGTTCGCGCTCATCATGGTCGCCACGGCGAAGGCGCTGAGCCCGAGCACCGAGCCGACGGACAGGTCGATGTTGCGGGTGATCACGACGACCGCCTGGCCGGCGGCCATCACCGCGAGGATCGCGGTGTTCAGCAGGATGTCGCGGACGCTCTGCCCGGAGAGGAAGCGGGGGTTGCCGATGGCGGTGTACGCGACCAGCACGGCCAGCGCGAGGACGATGCCCAGCTCGCGCGCTTTGAAGATCCCCTTGAGCGCGGGTACGGGCGACGCCATCGTGCTCATCAGGCCACCGCCGCGTACATGATCGACTCTTCGGTCGCCTCCGCGCGGGTGAGCTGGGCGGCGACCCGGCCCTCGCGCAGGACGACGACGCGGTCGGCCATGCCGAGCACCTCGGGCAGCTCGGAGGACACCATCACCACGGCCATGCCCTCGGCGGCCAGCGACGACATCAGCCGGTGCACCTCGGCCTTGGTGCCGACGTCGATGCCGCGGGTCGGCTCGTCGACGATCAGCAGCTTCGGCGCGGTGGACAGCCACTTGGCGAGGACGACCTTCTGCTGGTTGCCGCCCGAGAGGGTGCCCACCGCGTCGGTGAGCCGGCCCAGCTTGGTCTGCAGCCGCTGGGTCCATTTGTACGCCTCGGCGCGCTCGGTCGTACTCCACAGCAGACCGAGGCGGGCCAGCTTGCGGGCCCGGGGGAGGGTCACGTTGCGCTCGATCGACAGCTCCATCACCAGGCCCTGCTGGCGGCGGTCCTCGGGGACCAGCGCCATCCCGGCCGTCATCGCCGCGCGCGGGGAGCCGGGCTTGAGCCGCCGGCCGAGGAACCGGACGCTGCCCGCGTCGTAGCGGTCCACCCCGAACACGGCCTGCATCACCTCGGACCGGCCGGCGCCGACCAGGCCGGCCAGAGCGACGATCTCGCCGGCTCGTACCGAGAAGCTGATGTCTTTGAAGACGCCCTCGCGGGACAGTCCGTCGACCTCGAGCACGACGTCGCCGGGCGGCACGTCCTGCTTGGGGAACAGCGCGCTCAGATCGCGGCCGACCATGCGGCGGATCATGTCGTCGACGCTCAGGCCGGCGACCGGCTCGGTGCACACGTGCCGGCCGTCGCGCATGATGGTCACCCGCTCGCACAGCGCGGTGACCTCCTCGAAGCGGTGCGAGATGAACATGATCGCCGCGCCCTCGTCGCGCAGCGAGCGCACCACCGAGAAGAGCCGCTCGACCTCGACGCCGCTGAGCGCCGCGGTGGGCTCGTCCATCACCAGGATCCGGGCCTCGCTGGACAGCGCCTTGGCGATCTCCACGAGCTGCTGGTCGGCGATGGACAGTCCGCGCGCCGGGCGGGTCGGGTCCAGGTGCACGCCGAGCCGTGCGAAGAGCCGCTCGGCGGCCGCGTTCATCGCCCTGCGGTCGACCCGGTGCAGTCGGGTCAGCGGCTGGTTGCCCATCGCGATGTTCTCCGCGACGGACAGGTCCGGGAAGAGCGTCGGCTCCTGGTAGATGACCGCGATGCCGGCGGCCTTGGCGTCGGCCGGCCCGGCGAAGTCGACGTCGGCGCCGTTGACCCGCAGCGTCCCGGTGTCCGGCCGGTGCACGCCGGCCAGCATCTTCACGATCGTGGACTTGCCGGCGCCGTTCTCCCCGACCAGGGCGTGCGCCTCGCCGGAGAACAGCGGGAAGCTGACGCCCTGCACTGCTGCCACGGCCCCGAAGGACTTGCTGACGTCGTGGACCTCGAGGACCGGCGCGTGCGCCGCCACGACCACCTCCCAGGGTTGTTGTTGAAATGTTTCAGTCAACGTAGGGTCGAACGTAGGTGGCCCCGGTCACAAGTGTCAAGACGCATCCGTAACGTGGATGAAATGAAGAGGTACCCGTGGTCGTAGGCAAGGCACCGTCGGTCAAGGACGTCGCCGCCGCGGCCGGCGTCTCCCTGGGCACGGTGTCCAACGTGATGAACCGGCCCGAGATGGTCGCGACCGCGACGCGCGAGCGGGTCGAGCGAGCGATGGCCGAGCTCGGCTTCGTGCGCAACGAGTCGGCCCGGCAGCTGCGGGCCGGCACGAGCCGCACCCTGGCGTACGTGATGCTGGACGGCACCAACCCGTTCTTCCACGACGTGGCCCAGGGCATCGAGATGGCCGCCGACGACGCGGACCTGTCGTTGTTCATCTGCAACAGCAACGGGCGTGCGGCCCGCGAGGAGGTCCACCTCGACCGCCTCCTGCAGCAGCGGGTGCAGGGCATCCTGATCACCCCGGTGGACCCCGGCTCGGCGATGCTGGGCGAGATCAGCCGCCGCGGCGTGCCGGTTGTGGTGGTCGACCGGGTGCGCGACAGCAGCTTCTGCTCGGTGGCGGTGGACGACGTGTACGGCGGCCGGATCGCCGTCGAGCACCTGATCGACGCGGGGCACACCCGGGTGGCGTTCGCCGGCGGGCCCGACCACATCGGCCAGGTCCGTGAGCGCCTGCAGGGCGCGCGGCAGGTGTGGGCCGAGAGCGGGCTGCCGCCGGAGGATCTGGTCTTCC
>NZ_JBFAZH010000950.1:0-3046 GCF_040681735.1 Actinoplanes sp. NPDC051633
CGACGGCGATCGCGTTCACGACGTGGGCGTACGCACTGGCCCGCACGACGGCCGGCAAGCTCGGCGCCACCACGTACGTCGTGCCGGCGCTGGTCGTACTCATGTCGTGGCTGTTCCTCGACGAGGTGCCGGGATGGCTCACCCTGGCCGGCGGGGCGTTGTGCCTGGGCGGGGTAGCGCTGTCCCGCCGCCGAGGCGCTCGAGCACCAGCGCTAGCGGAGGCCACCCCTCCCGACCTCGGCGAGTCACCGCGTACGCCCTCAGCCGCGGCTCCGGACCGCTGAGCCGGACCAGCCGCACGCCGGGGTGGGTCGGTTGATCCGCGGGCAGCATGCCGACGCCGAGGCCGGCCACGATCAGGTCCTGCAGCAGCGTGAGGCTGTCGGCCTGGTGGGTGATCCGTGGCGTGAACCCGGCCAGGGAGGCGAGCGTGCGGACGACCGTCTCGTCGGCGACGTTGCGAGAGTTGACGATCCAGTCGTGGTCACGGAAGTCGGTGATGTGCTCGTCGCCGGCCGGGACGCCCAGCGACCACGGCGCCGACCAGAGCGGCCGGGCCTCCAGGGTCGGGTCGAAGGTGACCGGGGCCAGGTTGTAGTCGTAGGTCAGGGCGATGTCGATGTCGTCGCCGGCGAGCAGCGCGAACTGTTCGAACGGCTCGTGCTCCAGGACGCAGACGCGGACCGCCGGGTGGCTGTCCCTCAACCCGGCCACGACCGGCAGCAGCGAGCGGCGGATCGCGGTCGCGAAGCCGGACACCCGGACCGTGCCGGCCGGCTCCGCGCCGGGCCGTAGGTCGAGCCGGGCGGCGTCCACCGCGGCCAGGATCGTCACGCTGTGATCGGCCAGCCGGCGGCCCGCGGGGGTGAGCCGGATCCGGCGTCCGTCCGGCTCGATCAGGGTCGCGCCGACCTCCTTGGCCAGCACCGCGATCTGTTGCGACACCGTCGAGGTGGTGAGGTGCATCTCCTCGGCGACCGCGCGCATCGAGCCGAGCCGGGCCAGCTCGAGGAGTATTCGCAGGCGACGCGTTTCCACGCCGTCATTGTTCAGCATGCATGAACGGTGTGTCCATGATTATCACGTGGACACGAACGGTCGCGGGGGAGTGAACTGATCGCATGAGAAACAACGCCCGCGCCGGAGTCCTGCTGGCGACCGCCTCGATGATCCTGGTGCAGCTCGGCATCGCCGCCTCGGTCGGGCTGATCGATCAGATCGGGCCGGAGGGCGCCGCCTGGCTTCGGCTGGCGTGGGCGGGCCTGCTCCTGCCGCTGCTGGTGCGGCCGCGGCTGCGGGCGATCGGGCGGCGCGCGTTGCTCACCTGCGTCGCGCTGGGCGTGGTGACGGCCGGGATAACGATGCTGTTCATGGCGGCGGTGTCCCGGCTGCCGCTGGGCACGGCGAGCGCGCTGGAGTTCCTCGGGCCGCTGGGTGTGGCGGTGGCGCGCGGGAACCGCCGGGCGAAGTTGTGGGCGGCGCCGGCCGCGGTGGGCGTGCTGCTGCTGACCGAGCCGTGGCACGGCGGCGCCGACCCGCTGGGCGTGTTCTTCGCGCTGGCCGCGGCGGTGTGCTGGGCGGCGTACATCCTGCTGACGCAGCGGGTCGGCGACACGGTCGCGGGCTTCCAGGGCCTGGCCGTGTCGATGCCGGTGGCGGGCGTGGTGGCCACGATCGTGGCCGGCCCGTCGACCTTCGGGCACGTCACGTGGCAGCTGCTACTGGTCGGCGCCGGCCTCGCGCTGCTGCTGCCGGTGATCCCGTTCAGCCTGGAGCTGCTGGCGTTGCGCCGCCTGACGACGGCCGCCTTCGGCACGCTGATGGCGCTGGAGCCGGCCATCGCTCTGCTGATCGGCCTCGTCTTCCTGAGCCAGACGCCGAGCGTGGTGGCGGTGGCCGGGATCGCGTTCGTGGTCGCGGCCGGCATCGGCGCCGAACGCACGGGTGCGCGGCACCCTCGGCACGAGCCGGCGGGGGAGGGGAGCGGCGTCGCCGAGGAGTCGAGTGGCGGGCTTTCGAGTGTCGGCGCGGCTGAAGCGGGTAGCTGGGAGGTGACCCGGGAGACGTCGACGAATGTGAGGTGAGTGGCGTGGCCGTCGCCAAGACCGCCAAGAGCACCAAGGACCGGAAGAGCCGTAACGACACTCCGGACACCCCGGAGGTGAGCGAGAGCAAGATCGCCCGGATGAAGGTCGACGCTCTGCGCCGGAAGCTGAAGAGCAGGGGTGTCGAGGACACCGACGGTCTCAAGAAGCCCGATCTGGTGAAGAAGCTGATCAAAGTCGAGTTGCGCTCGGCCAAGGGCGGGCGGAAGAAGTCGGGCGGTGGCAACGAGACCCCGAACACGCCCGAGGTCAGCGAGAGCAAGATCGCTCGGATGAAGGCGTCCGACCTGCGGACCCGGCTGGCGAGGCGCGGCGTCAAGGGCACGGCCGACATGAAGAAGCCGGAGCTGGTCGAGAGGTTGGTGGACCTCCTCACCAAGAAGGCCGGGACGACCGGCAAGAAGTCCAGCAAGGCGACCGGAAAGAAGACGGCCGGGAAGACGACCGCGAAGAAGAGCGGCGGAGCGCGGGGCGGCAAGAACGAGTCGAGCGCCGTGCGGTACTCGCAGGAGATCACCTCTACTCAGGACCGGCCGGAACGGGACGGGCGGAGCCTGGTCACCACCGATCACGAGGTCATCCGGCGGTGGGCGAAGGCCCGCAAGGCGGTGCCGTCCACGGTGGCCGGCTCCCACCACGACGGCCATCTCGGCGTCCTGCGGTTCGACTTCCCCGGCTACTCCGGCGACCGGCTCGTCGAGGTGAGCTGGGCGGAGTGGTTCGAGGCGTTCGACAAGCGTGGCCTCAACTTCATCTACCAGGAGCGGCGCTCGGGCGGCGAACGCAGCAACTTCTTCCAGCTGGAGAACCCGAGCGAGTGAGTCGTGCGGGCGCCCCCCCCGCGCGGGGGGCCCCACCCCCGGCGCGCGGGGCGACAGCGGGCGGGCGCCCGGGTCCGCGGTGGGGAGATCGCACAGGAGTACACCCGGGCCCCGCACCAC
>NZ_JBFAZH010000951.1:0-3045 GCF_040681735.1 Actinoplanes sp. NPDC051633
CACCGCCGTGGACGACCCGCCCGGAGCGACAGCGCCGTGGACGACCCGACCGGAGCGACAGCGCCGTGGACGACCCGACCGGAGCGACAGCGCCGTGGACGACGCGACCGGAAGTTGCAGTGCTGTGGCCTGCAAACGCGCCGGCGCGGTGCTGGTCGAAGGCCACGACGAATGGCAGACCGGCGACCGCCGCTACCTCGCCGAAGCCTCCATGGCCGCCCTCACCACACCACCAGCCGACACCACAACCGAACTACTCGCCGCCTGAACCCGGCATTGCGACTGTATGACCCGACCGCAAAACTGAATAGCTAGCAGAGCCTCACGCAGGCGATCTACACCACGCGTCGGAACGGGACCCAGCCATGCCGGCGTCAGTCGCGGGTCGGGCCTTAGTGCGGCCCGTGAGGCTGATCGTTGGTCTAGGCCAAGGTCCGGCCGGTGGCAGGAGCCAGAGTGGTAGGCCAAGCACTGTCATGCCCCGCCGAGAGGTGGCTGAGCTACCACTTCCGGTACCCCTGCGGACAAATCGACCACAGTGGTAGCTCACGCACCCTTCCGACGGCCTGAAAGGCGGCTGAGCTACCACTTCGGGCGTTGTCGGCGGACAAATCGACCACGGTGGTAGCCCATGCGCCAATCCAAGGGCCAGAAAGGCCGCTGAGTTACCACTCCCGTCTTGCCCTCCGACCAATCGACCACAGTGGTAGCTCACGCGCCCATTCGACGGCCGGAAAGGCCGCTGAGCTACCACTGTGGGTTGCGACGCACGGCGACCGGCCGCAGCCAGCCCGACCCACCACCCAGGCCGCATGGCCGCCAACCCCGACCACGACCACACCGCAACCGGCCGCACCCAACCCGGACCCACCACCCACACCGCATGGCCGCGGCCCCGACGACACGGCGACGGGCCGCAGCCAGCCCAACCCAGCAACCACGCCGCATGGCCGCCAACCGCGGCCACAACGTCACCGCGACGGGCCGCAGCCAGCAACGAACGGAGCGCAACCTTCAAACTTCGGCGGTCTGTCGCCGAGTCCGATCAGGGAAGAGCTTTGCGGGTGTCCGACACCGCGGCCACGGCTTGGCTGAGCACGTCGCCCGGCGGGTCGGCGGCCAGCAGGTCCGCAACCATCACGCGCAGCTGATCCGGGAGGGTCAGGTCGTATTCGCGGGGGACCTGCCGCCGGGCGCGTCCCTCCGCGTCCGCGGCCAGGTCGGCCAAGCGCTGCACCAGGTCGTGGACGACGTCGGCCCTGGTGGCCGGCGGGTGCGCCGAGGGCGATGACCAGCGCGGCTGTTGCCAGTGCGAGATCTGGGCCAGGAGGCGGTTCACGCTGGCGGTGAGGGCGGAGGCATCGGCCACCGTGCCAACCTAGCGCTCCTGGTCGACGACCCGGTCGGTCAGGTGCGCGCCGTAGAACTCGGCCTGCCTGGCCATGATCTCGCGCATGCCGGTGCCGCGCGGGACGCCGTAGACCGTGCCCGGGAAGTCCAGCGTCTGCTGGATCTCCCACAGCTCGTCGTGCCGGTCCGGGGAGAACAGCTGGGCCGGGTCCCCCACGGCGATCCAGCCGATCGGGAGCACGGCGCCCGGCGCAAGCCTTGAGTTGACCTGCAGCACGCTGTTGATCCTCAGCTCCGCGCCCGCGCCGGCGGTCGAGCCCGGGAACGCGGCCGCGCCGGTCGCCACGAAGACCTCGTCCTCGATCGTCGCGCCGTTGACGTGCGCGTGCGGGCCGATCAGCACGGCGTCGCCGATGGTCGCCGGGTGCTTCGCCCGGCCGCGGACCAGCGCGCCCTCCATGATCACGACCTCGGAGCCGACGACCACCCGCCCGTCCTCGGCGGACAGGACGGCGCCGTGCAGCACCCGGGCTCGCTCGCCGAGCACCACCGCGCCGCACAGCACGGCGGACGGTGCCACGTAGGCCGACTCGGGAACCACGGGCCGCTCACCACGATGCTCGATCAACATCGCTCCAGCCTACAAACGGGGCAGCGCCCGGACCGTGGGGAGACGGCCGGGCGCTGCTGGCGAACGGCGAATCGCCATTCGTCGTTCTTGCGGGAGGCGACAGGTCAGTCGTCGCCCTGGAAGTAGCTGATCAGGCGGAGGACCTCCAGGTACAGCCAGATCAGGCTGACCAGGATGCCGAACGCCGCGGTCCAGGAGTAACGCTGCGGCAAGCCCAGCCGCACGCCCTCCTCGACCTCGTTGAAGGACAGGATGAAGCTCAGCGACGCCACCACGATGCAGATCAGGCTGAAGCCGATGCCGAGTGCGCCGCCGTCGCGCAGGCCGGTGTTGAAGCCGAACAGCGACAGGACGAAGTTGACCAGCATGACGGCGAACAGGCCGGCCATGACCGCGATCAGGCCGCGGGCGAATTTCGGCGTCGCCCGGATGACCCGGGCACGGTAGAGCACCGCCATCAGGAAGAACACCCCGAAGGTGGCGACCACCGCCTGCAGCACGATGCCGTCGTAGAACGATTCGAAGGTCTTGCTCACCAGGCCGACGAACGCGCCCTCGACGACCGCGTACGCGATCACGAGCGCGGGGTTCGCCACCCTGGAGAAGGAAATGATCAGACCGAGGACCAGACCGACGATCGCCGCTCCGATCCAGGCCGCGCCGAGCAGTGCGTCGGGCACCAGGTTCCACGCGGCAGCGGCGGAGACGCCGACGATGCCCAGCAGAATGACGGTCTTGACGACCACGTCGTCGATCGTCATCGGCTGAACGGCCGGCGGCGCCGCGGGATATCCGCCCGCGGCCGAAGGGTACGGCTGACCGTAGCCCGCAGACCCGGCCGCCCGCTCCCGCTCAGCCGCCTGGCCGAGGCGCGAGAGCACCGGGTTTGTTGTCTTCACTGTGTCCAGCCTCCCTTGAGGTTGAGGCACGTCGAGGTGTGCCGTTCAAGAGTAGGCGCTCCGGCCCCTAACTGGTGACCTGCCCAGCTGTGAGCAGGCTGAGAGCCCAAAACGGGGACTACCCACCAGAAAGCGATAAAGGGGTGCCCGGGGCGGGGCTCGAAC
>NZ_JBFAZH010000952.1:0-3043 GCF_040681735.1 Actinoplanes sp. NPDC051633
GCCGGTGCCGTCGTCGTCGGCGGTCAGGAGCGCCCGACCAAGTTCGTGCCGGTCGGCGGCGCCGAGCTGGAGGCCGCCGTCGACCGCGAGTTCCTCAGCAAGTACGGCGACTCGAAATACTCCCGCGCGATGATCGAGCCGCCGGCCGCCGGCACCACGATGCGCCTGGACGTCACGAGCTGATCGGGCGGCGGTTACAGCGCAACCGGTCGGTCATCGCCTCCACCGGCCCGACCGGATCGAGTCGCGCAGCCATCGGTACGAGTCCTTCGGTGTGCGCTCGCCCGTCTCGAAGTCGACGCGCACCAGGCCGAACCGCTGGCTGTACCCCTCCGCCCACTCGAAGTTGTCGAGCAGGGACCAGACGAAGTAGCCGCGCACGTCCACCCCGGCCGCCGCGGCGTCGTCCAGCGCCCGCAGATGGGCGTCGAGGAAGTCGATGCGGAACCGGTCGGCGGTGCCGTCCTCGGTGGAGCAGCCGTTCTCGGTGATGTAGATCGGTGGCAGCGCCGCGCCGTACCGGTCCCGCAGGCCGACGAGCAGATCCCGCAGGCCCGACGGGACCACCGGCCAGCCGAACGCGGTGGTCGGCACGCCCTCGATCGGCCGGATGTCGAACGGCAGATCCGCGTCGTCCGGCGGCGCGCCGACGCGGGTCGGGTTGTAGTAGTTGATGCCGAGCGCGTCGAGCGGCGCCCGGATCGCCGCCAGGTCACCGTCACGGACCACGTCGCCCAGCGCGCCGGCGATGAAGTCCGGGTATTCGCCCAGCAGCACCGGGTCGTTGAACAGCCGGTTCTGGAACGCGTCGTACACGGCGGCCGCGGCCAGGTCGGCGTCGTCGTCGCTCGCCGGCAGCACCGGGCTGCAGTTGTTGGTGATCATCACCTGGGTCGCGCCGCGCTCCCGCAGGGCGGCGACCGCCAAACCGTGCGCGAGGAGCTGGTGGTGCGCCACCGGCAGCGCCCCGAGAAGCAGGGCGTGCCCCGGCGCGTGGGTGCCCAGCGCGTACCCCTGGGCCATGTGCACGAACGGCTCGTTGAGCGTGATCCAGCGCCGCACGCGGTCGCCGAGGCGGTCGGCGACGTGGCCCGCGTACTCGGCGAAGCGCTCCGCGGTCGACCGGCTCAGCCACCCGCCCTCGTCCTCGATCGACTGCGGCAGATCCCAGTGGAAGAGCGTCGGCAGCGGGGCGATGCCGCGCTCGAGCAGGGCGTCGACGAGGCGGTCGTAGAAGTCGAGGTTCGAGGCGCGGGGCCAGGCGATCGAGAACCGGTACGCGTCCACGCCCAGGTCCGCCATCAGCGCGACGTCCTCGGGCATGCGGTGGTAGTGGTCGCAGGCCACGTCCCCGGTGTCACCGTCCAGGGTGCGCCCCGGCGTGTGCGAGAAGGTGTCCCAGATCGACGGCACCCGCCCGTCCTCGGCGACCGCGCCCTCGATCTGGTACGCCGCGGTGGCCACCCCGATCTCCACCCCGATCTCCACCGCCTCACCGTACCGTCTACATCGCGGCTCGGATGGCGTCGAGCTCGTCCAGTCGCGCCTCCACCGCCTCGTCCACCGCCTCGGCCGCCACCGCGTCGACGCCGCAATCGCTCTGGCGCTCCCGCAGCAGCGCGTAGTCGTCGATCGGCAGCGGGAACACGAACGGGTCGACGTCCTCCTCGTCGACCAGGAGCCAGTTGTCCCGTCCCCGCCGCCGGACCGCGCCGCGTTCGATGCCGTTCGTCCACTCGGTGAGCAGACCGGCAAGGCTGTCGGCCGCCCGCACCGAGCTCACGAAGTCGGCGTCGACGTCGTACCGCCAGATCTCGCCCTCGTGACCGGCATCCAGAACGAAGGTGTAGACGACCACGTCGAAGTGGAACAGCGGCATCTGCCGCCGCCACGGGAACGGTGTGCCGAGCGCGAAGGTCAGCAGGTCCAGCGTCTCGGCCGGATCCTGCGGCCACGGCAGCACGATGCCGCCCTCGGGCAGCACGCGGGCGTCCCCCCAGCCCTGGGCCTGGAACCAGGTGAGCTGGTCGGCGACGCGGCCGGCGTCGAAGAGCCGCTGGACCAGGGGCGGCGGCGGCCCGATCACACCGGACGGACCGGTGTGATCGGGCCAGACGATGCCCGCTCCGGTGGCGGCGGCGCGGTATGCCGCGGTGGCCGCCTCGAGGTCGCGGATGTCGTCGAGCATCGTCCTTCTCTCCTTCTACGGAACCGTCGGCACCATGCACATGTTGGCCCCGCCCTGGTTCACCCGGAACGCGAAGCTGGGCCCGTTCGCCGCCACCCATCCTGGCACCGGCAGCACCATGAACTTCTCCGCGTCGGCCACCCGGCACTTCGAGTAGAAGTGGGAGATGTCCTGCGCCTGCGGCAGGGCTTCTGATCTCGGTACGCGCCGCAGGGAGGCGAGCGGGCCGGAGAGGTTGACGGCCTGGGTCGTCGACCAGAACGGGAACTCGTCGCAGACCGTCACGGGCACCGGCGCGGTGCAGTTGTTCGGCTGGAACCCGGTGTTGAACCAGTTGCGCCTGAACCCGGCGTTGATGGCCGCCCGGCCGCCCACGCTGCGGCTCGGGGCGTACCACTGGATCCGCTCCGGCGGGAACGGGAAGCCGCCGTTGCCCATGGCGTCGGTGATGTGCTTTCCGGTCTCCGGCATCGGCCGGAATCGGTAGCTCTGCGCGCCGGGCACGTACACCGCGTAGTTGTCCTGGCATCCGGCGGCGCCCTGCACGCCGCGCTGGGCCGAGCACGCCGAGTCGATCTGCCGCTTGAGCTGCTGACTCAGTGAGTCGGTCCACTGGAACGGCAGGTTGTGGTCATTGGCGACAAGCTTCGTGGTCTTGACGGTCTCGGCGTACGTCTTGAGGCTGTTGACCCATTCGCCCTCCTCCTGATGCCAGTTGTCGAAGGTGTCGAAGTTGTCCTCGGGGCTGATCGGGTATTCGAAGATGCCGCCGAAGGTGATCCCGCTGCCGAAGAGGGCCTCGTACACGGCGAACAGCACCAGCCCGAGGGCGACGGCCACGGCCGAGAAGACGAG
>NZ_JBFAZH010000953.1:0-3041 GCF_040681735.1 Actinoplanes sp. NPDC051633
CCCGGCCCGGGCCGGGGGTCGCGGCGCGTCATAGTGGGTGCCGTGCGGAAGATCTATGTCATCGGGATCGGCGCCGGCGACCCCGACCACCTGACCCTGCAGGCGGCCAAGGCGATCGGGCGGACCGACGTGTTCTTCCTGATCGACAAGGGCGAGGCCAAGGACAGCATGATCGAGCTACGGCGGCGGCTGCTCAAGGGGTACGCCCGGCCGAGCCGGCGCATCGCGACGGGCCAGGACCCCGATCGCGACCGCATGCCGGACGACTACACCGGCACCGTCGACGACTGGCGCAGGCGCCGGTCGGCGATGACCGAGGCGCTGATCACCGAGCACCTGCTCGCCGACGAGATCGGCGCCTTCCTGGTGTGGGGCGACCCGACGCTCTACGACTCGACGATCGCGATCCTCGACGAGATCTTGGAGCGCGGCGCGATCGAGTTCGAGTACGAGGTAATCCCCGGCATCAGCAGCGTGTCGGCGCTGGCCGCCAAGCACCGCGCCCCGCTCAACCGCGTCGGCCGTCCCGTGCAGATCACCACCGGCCGGCGGCTGGCCGACGAGGGATGGCCGGAGGGCGTCGACGACGTCGTCGTGATGCTGGACGGCCGCCAGGCGTTCACGGGCGTGAAGGACGCCGACATCTACTGGGGCGCCTACGTCGGCACGGCCGACGAGATCCTGCTCGCCGGGCCGGTCGAGGAGACCCGCGAGGAGATCGCCCGGGTCCGCGCCGAAGCCCGCGAACGCCACGGCTGGATCATGGACACGTACCTGCTGCGCCGCCGAGACGCCTGACCCCGCGCCGCCACCGGCTCGGGTCAGTCGTCGTCGCCCTCCAGGTCGCCCTCGGTCGCCAGGTAGACCTCTCGCAGCGCGGTCAGCGTCTCCGGGTCGGGCGAGTCCCACAGTTTCCGGTCGGCGGCCTCGAGCAGGCGCTCGGTGATGCCGTGCAGCGCCCACGGGTTCGACTTGTTCATGAACTCCTGGTTCTCCGGGTCGAGCACGTAGGACGCGGCCAGCTGCTCGTACATCCAGTCGGCCACCACGCCGGCCGTCGCGTCGTACCCGAACAGGTAGTCGACGGTCGCGGCCAGCTCGAACGCTCCCTTGTACCCGTGCCGGCGCATCGCCGCGATCCACCGCGGGTTCACCACGCGCGCCCGGAAGATCCGCGCGGTCTCCTCGGTCAGGCTGCGGGTGCGCGTCGCGTCCGGGTTGGTGGAGTCGCCGATGTACGCGGCCGGCGCCCGCCCGGTCAGCGCCCGCACCGTCGCGATCATGCCGCCGTGATACTGGAAGTAGTCGTCCGAGTCGGCGATGTCGTGCTCGCGGGTGTCGATGTTCTTCGCCGCGACCTCGATGCGCCGGTACGCCGTCTCCATGTCCGGCCGCGCGGGCACACCGTCCAGGTCCCGCCCGTACGCGAACCCGCCCCACACCGCATAGACCTCGGCCAGATCCGCGTCGTCGCGCCAGTTACGGCTGTCGATCAGCGGCAGGATCCCCGCGCCGTACGCCCCGGGCCGCGACCCGAAGATCCGGGTGGTGGCCCGCCGCCAGTCGCCGTGCTGGTCGCGGTCGGCCACGGCGTGCGCGCGCACGAAATTCTGCTCGGCCGGCTCCTCGAGCCCCGCGACCAGCCCCACAGCGTCGTCCAGCAGCGCCACCACGTGCGGGAACGCGTCGCGGAAGAAGCCCGAGATGCGCACCGTCACGTCGATCCGTGGCCGGCCTAGCTCCTCCAGGGTGATCGGCTCGATGCCGGTCACCCGGCGCGATGCCTGGTCCCAGATCGGCCGCACCCCGAGAAGCGCCAGGATCTCGGCGATGTCGTCGCCGGCCGTCCGCATGGCGCTGGTGCCCCAGGCGGACAGGCCGACCGAGCGGGGCCAGTCGCCGTAGTCCGCCCGATAGCGCGCCAGCAGTGAATCGGCCATCGCCTGGCCGGTCTCCCAGGCGAGCGCGCTCGGGATGGCCTTGGGGTCGACCGAGTAGAAGTTGCGGCCGGTCGGCAGCACGTTGATCAGGCCGCGCAGGGGTGAGCCGCTGGGGCCGGCCGGGACGTAGCCACCGTCCAGCGCGTGCAGGGTGTGGGTCAGCTCGTCGGTGGTGCGGGCGAGCCGCGGCACGATCTCGGCGGCGGCGAACTCGAGCACCCGCCGCACCTGCTCGTCGCCGGTCACCCCGGCGGCGGACGCGGGCCAGCCGGCGTCCTCCATCGCCTGCACCAGCGCGCGGGCCTCCGCCTCGACCCGATCGACCTCCTGCATCGCAGCGTCCTCGCCGAGGCCGAGCGCCTCGCGCAGGCCGGGCAGCGCGGCCACCTTGCCGGCCCACATCTGACGCGCGCGCAGCATCGCCAGCACCAGGTTGACCCGGGCCTCGCCCTGCGGCGCCGCGCCGAGAACGTGCAGCCCGTCGCGGATCTGGACGTCCTTCACCTCGCACAGCCATCCGTCGACGTGCAGGATGAACTCGTCGAACTCCTCGTCGCCGGGCCGGTCGGCCAGGCCGAGGTCGTGGTCGAGACGGGCGGCCTGGATGAGCGTCCAGATCTGGGCCCGGATGGCCGGCAGTTTCGCCGGGTCGAGCGCGGCGATGTTGGCGTGCTCGTCCAGCAGCTGCTCGAGGCGGGCGATGTCGCCGTACGACTCGGCGCGCGCCATCGGCGGGATCAGGTGGTCGACCAGGGTGGCGTGCGCGCGCCGCTTGGCCTGTGTGCCCTCGCCCGGATCGTTCACCAGGAACGGGTAGATCAGCGGGAGGTCGCCGAGCGCGGCATCGGTGCCGTCGGCGGCGGACATGCCGACGTTCTTGCCGGGCAGCCACTCGAGGTTGCCGTGCTTGCCGACGTGCACCATCGCGTCGGCCCCGAACTCGTCGGCGACCCAGCGGTAGGCGGCCAGGTAGTGGTGGCTCGGCGGCAGGTCGGGGTCGTGGTAGATGGCGACCGGGTTGGCGCCGAAGCCGCGCGGCGGCTGGACCATCACGACGACGTTCTCGTCCCGCATGGCGGCCAGCACGATGTCACCGGAATC
>NZ_JBFAZH010000954.1:0-3037 GCF_040681735.1 Actinoplanes sp. NPDC051633
GCGGCAGCACCGCCACGCAGGTCAGGCCGACCGCGCCGCACAGCAGGACGACGAAGGGCTTCTCCGGGTCGCCGTAATCAAACGCCAACTGCAGGATCAAGCCGAGAAGGATCGCCAGGATCGCGAGGACGAGCCAGCTGAGCGCCCTGTGCGAAAGCGCGACCACCGCGATCGCGACACTGATGGGTGCGATGGAGATCATCGCGACCTTGGAGATCGAGCTCAGGGTGAGACCGATCAGGTACGCGAGCACGCTGACCACGACCGCCAGCGCCACCGGGTTGAGGTCCTGCGCCGCGGCCCGGATCCGCTCGACCAGGGCGTTGCCGGTCACCGACTTCGGGATCTTCGGCAGCAGCACCCAGCCCGTGAACAGCCACAGGTAGCCGGCGGTGAGATGGGCCCGGATCTCGCGCAGACCCGGCAGGAACTGGGTGAACGCCACGCCACCTCCTCCGCCGCCTGATGATCACCGTAAAGGCGCGACGGGGCAGGGAGCATCGGCCATCAGGGCAGGTGACCCCCGCACCACCCGTTAGGGGTTGGCTTAGTGCAGGGCGGCCAGCACGATCCGCTCGGAGGTGAGCAGGTAGTCGTGCAGCTGGTCGGCCGCGCGCGGTGCGTCACCCGCCTCGTACGTGGTGGTGATGTCGTCGTTCAGCGCCACGAACGGGCGGTGCAGCGCCTCGTAGTCCTTCGCCGACGCGAACGCCAGGCGCAGCTCCGCGGTCAGCTGGCGCATCCAGCCGTCCAGGCGCGGACTGCCGGCCAGGGCGACGATGTGCTCGTGGAAGTGCATGTTCGCCGTGCCGACCGCGCGCCACTCGCCTCGGGCCGCGGCGTCCTTGGCCTCCTCCACCGCGGCGCGCATCAGCTGCGCCCGCGGCGGGTCGATCGGCGCCTGCCGCAGCGCCGTGCACTCGAGCAGCCGGCGTACCCGGTAGATGTCGGCGATCTGCGCCGGCGTCAGCGTCGCCACGAAGACGCCGCGGTGCGGCTCGCGCACCAGCAGGCCCTCCTCGATCAGCGTCGAGAACGCCTCGCGCAGGGTGTTGCGGGAGACCTTCAGCGGCCCGGTCCACTTGGTCTCGGACAGTCGCTTGCCCGGGGCGAGCTCGCCGGTGATCATCCGGTTGCGCAGGTCAGCCACGGCCCGGGCGGCCGATCCGGGTTCCGCCCGGTCCTCCGCGGCCGCCTCGTCACGCCCGTTCGCAGTGGTCACGAGTTCAGTCAACCAGTCGCCTCCGCGAGCCGTCACAGTGGTGGCCCGGGACTCATCCGAAGCCCGGAAGCGGGTCGGCCGCGACGAAGCGCACGCGCCGGCCGGGGCGGGTCTGGGCGGCACGGTCGGCGGCTTGCGGGGTCAGCACGGCGATCACCGGATAGCCGCCGGTGACCGGGTGGTCGGCCTGGAAGATGATCGGCTTGCCGTCGGGCGGCACCTGCACCGAGCCGCGGACGACGCCTTCGCTCGGCAGCTCCTCGGTGCGGCGGCGCTCCAGCGCCGGCCCGTCCAGTCGCAGGCCGACGGTGTCGCTGGCCGGCGTGACGGTGTACGTCTCGCGCAGCAACGTCGACACGGCGTCGTCGGTGAACCAGTCCTCCCGCGGCCCGAGATCCACTTCCAGCTCGACCACCTCGCCGGTTGGCGGGGCGCCCGCCGCGTCGGGTGCCACGCCGGCACCGGCCTCCGGTGCCGGGCCGATGGGCAGCTCGTCGCCGGGCTTCGGGCGAGGCGGCCCCACGCCGGCGGGGTCGGTGGAGCGGGAGCCCAGCACCGGGGGCACATCGATGCCGCCGCGCACCGCCAGGTACGACCGCAGCCCGGTCCGGGGCATGCCCAGCCGCACCTCCGCGCCGGCCGGGACCTCCACCGCCCGGTCCGCCTGATGCGCCGCGCCGTCGACGGTCAGCGTCGCGTCGGTGCCGCTGACCGCCACCACCGCCGCGGCGTCGAACCGGACTCGCAGCCCGCCCAGCGTGCATTCCAGCGCGGCGGCCTCCGGCGGATTGCCGACAAGACAATTCGCCCGCGCCAGCGCCGCCCGGTCGGCCGCGCCGGACGGCGCCACCCCGAGAGCGGCACGGCCCGGCCGGCCGCCGTCCTTGATGACGACCAGCGGCCCGGTGCGCACGACCGTCATGAACATCAGGACACCGCCTCGAACTGGACGCGGACGCCGGGGCGCAGCAGCGCCGGCGGGTCCCGGTCCAGGTCCCAGACGCGCGAATCGGTGTGGCCGATCAGCTGCCAGCCACCGGGGCTCTCGTTGGGGTAGACGCCGGAGAACTCGCCCGCCAGGCCCACCGATCCCGCCGGGATCCGGGTGCGCGGCGTGGTGCGGCGCGGGACCGTCAGGCGCGCGTCGCCGCCGATGAGGTAGCCGAAGCCCGGCGCGAAGCCGGTGAACGCCACCGTCCACGTGGCCGAGGTGTGCAGGTCGACGACCGCGTGCGGGGAGAGGCCGAGCAGGGCGGCGACCTCGTCGAGATCGGGGCCGTCGTAGCGCACTCCGATGGTGACCGATCCCAGGTCGGGGCGCTCGCGGGCGTCGACGCGCACCGCGGACGCCGCGTCGCGCACCGCGGCCGGTGAGGTCACCGCCGGGTCGAGGCGGATCAGCACGGTCCGCGCCGCCGGGACCAGGTCGATCACCCCGGGCAGCGCCGCCGAGCGCAGCGCCGCGTAGAGCGACAGCGCCGCGTCCAGGTCGGCCACCTCGGCCAGCACGGCTTCGCGGCCGCAGCGCAGGAAACGGGTGCTCATATCTGGTATTCCGTGTCGGGGACGTCGGTGATCAGCATGTGGCCGGGCGCGTGGGTGATGGCGAACGGCACGCCGGAGGCCATCACCGCCGCCTGCGGTGTCACCCCGCAGGCCCAGAACACCGGCACCTCCCCCGGCTTGATGGCGACCGGGTCGCCGAAGTCCGGCGCCGACAGGTCGGCGATGCCCAGCGACGCCGGGTCGCCGACGTGCACCGGCGCCCCGTGCACCGACGGGAAGCGCCCGCTGATCGTCACGGCGGCGGCGACC
>NZ_JBFAZH010000955.1:0-3021 GCF_040681735.1 Actinoplanes sp. NPDC051633
AGCGGGAGGCTGCCGCCGTTGCTGAGCGGGAGGCTGCCGCCGTTGCTGAGCGGGAAGCCGCCGCTGTTCGCGACGCGGAAGGCCGAGCCGCCGCCGGCCGGGACGAGTCGGCGACTCCGATGGGCCCGCCGAGCACGCCCGGGGGATCGGACGGGGGACCTCGCGTCTCGGATCGTGGTGATGCGGGCGCGAGTGGGAGTTCGGGCGTGAATCATGATGGTGCGGGCGACGCGGACCGGGACTGACGCAACAGCTTGCACGGCAACGGCAGTAGATCGACAGGGCAGATCGACAGGGCGGCGAACCAGAGGCGACGGGGCCGGGCGCGGTTGAGCCGGGACAACGAAAGAAGGATGGCTTGCTGACCATCGGAGTCGACGTGGGCGGCACCAAGGTGGCCGGTGGCGTGGTGGACGACCATGGGAAGGTGCTGGCGTCCAACCGCAAGCCGACGCCCGCCGACGACCAGGCCGGGACCCGCGACACGATCGTCGAGGTGGCCGCCGAGCTGGCCCGCGACTTTCCCGAGGTGACCGCGGTCGGGATCGGCGCCGCGGCCTGGATCGACGCGGCCGGGTCGACCGTACTCTTCGCGCCCAACCTCGCCTGGCGTGACGAACCGCTGCGCGACTACGTGACCAAGGCCGTCGGCCTGCCCACCGTGCTGGAGAACGACGCCAACGTCGCCGCCTGGGCGGAGTTCCGCTACGGCGCCGCCCGGCAGGCCGACGACTCGATGGTGATGATCACCGTGGGCACCGGCATCGGCGGCGGCATCGTGCTGAACGGCGCGCTGTGGCGCGGCGCCAACGGGATCGCCGGCGAGCTCGGGCACATCCAGTCGGTGGCGGACGGGCATCCCTGCGGGTGCGGGCGGCTGGGCTGCCTCGAGCAGTACGCCAGCGGCAACGCCCTGGTCCGGTTCGCCCGGGCCGGCGCCCGGCAGGAGCCCGACCGCGCGGCTCTGCTGCTGGAGCTCTCCGGCGGCGACCCGCTCGCCATCACCGGCCGGCAGATCACCGAGGCCGCGCAGCACGGCGACGGCGTGGCCCGCGACGCGTTCGCGCAGATCGGCTACTGGCTGGGGGTCGCGATGGCCGACCTGGCGCAGAGCTTCGACCCGCAGGTGCTGGTGGTCGGCGGCGGCGTGATCGACGCCGGCGACCTGCTGATGGGGCCGACCGTCCGCGCGTACCACGATCAGCTCGCCCAGCGTGACCGCTTCCCGGTCGCCGACATCCGGGCCGCCGAGACCGGCAACACCGCGGGCGTCCTCGGCGCCGCCGACCTGGCCCGGCGGATGTAGAGGTGGTTCCGCTACGGGTGATGACCTACAACGTCCACGGGCTGAAGGACGACCGCGCGGCGCTCACCGGCCTGATCCGGGACGAGGAACCCGACGTGGTGATCGTGCAGGAGGCGCCCCGGCGGTTCCGCTGGCGGCACAAGTGCGCGGCGCTCGCCGACGACGTCGGCATGGTGGTCGGCGAGGGCGGGCTCCCGTCGCTGGGCAACCTGCTGCTGGTCAGCCTGCGGGTCAAGGTCGTGCACTCGTGGTCGGTGCGCTACCCGTTGACGCCCGGCCGGCACATGCGCGGCGCCGCCTTCGCCCGGTGCGCGGTCCGCGGGGCCACCTTCACCGTCTCCGGCTCGCACCTGTCCACCGATCCGCTGGAGCGGCCGTCGCAGGCCGACCGGTGGAAGCGGGAGATGGCCGGCATCGAGGGCCCGGTGATCGCCGGCGGCGACCTCAACGAGGGGCCGGGCGGCGGCGCCTGGCGGACCGTCGCGGACGGTCTGACCGCGTCCGGGACCTCGACGCTGACGTTTCCGGCGAGGCTGCCCCGGCACACGCTCGACGTGATCTTCGCGAGTCCGGACGTCGCCATCGAGTCGTACCGGGTGATCGACACCGACCGCGCGCGGATGGCCAGCGACCATCTCCCGGTCGTCGCGGATCTGGCCCTTCCCAGCACGTAGAAAACCAGGCAGGATTTCCGGGTGCCAGACACCCCGGAGCTCGACACGCCTGACGTGGCCGACCGGCACGACGCGGTGTGCGTCATCGGCGCCGGCGCCAGCGGGCTCACCGCGATCAAGAATCTGCGCGAGCACGGCTTCGAGGTCGACTGCTACGAGCGCGACACGTCGGTGGGCGGCGGGTGGAACTGGCGGCACGACCGCAGCCCGGTGTCGTCGTCGACGCATCTCATCTCGTCGCGGCCGCTGACCGAGTTCCCCGACTTCCCGATGCCGGACGACTGGCCCGACTACCCGCACCACGGCCAAGTGCTGTCCTATCTGGAGCGGTACGCCACCCACTTCGGCCTCACCGAGCACGTGTGGTTCGGCACCGAGGTGGTGTCCGTGACGCCGGTGGGCCCGGAGGGCGGCCCGGCACGGTGGGACGTCACCACGCGCAGCACGGGCGGCGGGGCCGAGCGGGTGCAGCGGTACGCGGCGGTCGTGGTGGCGAACGGCCACAACTGGGCGCCGCGGATGCCGGAGATCCCCGGGGAGTTCCGGGGGCGGCTGCTGCACGCGTCGGCGTACAAGAACCCGGCGGTCCTGCGTGGGCGCCGGGTGCTGGTGATCGGCGGCGGCAACACCGGCTGCGACATCGTGGTCGAGGCGGCGCAGCAGGCCGCGGAGGTGTGGCACTCGACCCGGCGCGGTTACTGGTACGCGCCGAAGTACGTCCTGGGCCGCCCGGCCGACCAGGTCAACGCGTCCATGCTGCGCATGCGCCTGCCGCTGCGGCTGCGCCAGTTCCTCTACCGCTTGTCGGTCCGTCTCTCCGCCGGCGACCTGACCCGTTACGGCCTCCCGGCGCCGGACCACCGCCCGTACGAGAGCCACCCGGTGGTGAACAGTCAGCTCGTCCACTACCTGGGCCACGGCCGCATCAGACCGGTCGCCGACGTGGCCCGATTCGACGGCTCGCGGGTCGAGCTGGTCGACCAGGAGACCGTGGAGCCCGATCTGGTGATCGCGGCGACCGGCTACCAGCCGCGGTTCGAG
>NZ_JBFAZH010000956.1:0-3018 GCF_040681735.1 Actinoplanes sp. NPDC051633
CACCAGCGTCGTCTTCCCGGAACCCGAGTGGCCCACCAGCACCACGTTGCGAACTCTGCCGGGGTCGGTCACCACCGGCGCTGTTGCGCCGGCGACCCCCTTTTCCGAAGTCTTCTGCGCCATGGAGACGCACCTCCGTTTCACGGGTGTTACGACGCTATTGTGAGATCCCACACCCCCCGGTGTCCGTGTGGCAACCCCTCGTAGCCACCCGGCAGTGATGGAACGCGGGTCGATGACGCGGGCCGAGCTCACGGATAGGGTGGTGTCCGCCATGGCAAAGATCTTCAGCAACACCGGCCGAGCCGTCCTCGGGCATGTCGTCGACCCGATCGCGCGATCCCTGCTGCGCCTCGGCGTGACGCCGAACATGGTCACCGTCGCGGGCACGGTCGGTGTCGTGCTCGGCTCGATCATCCTCGGTGCCCGCGGCTACCTGGTCGCCGGGGCGCTCGTCGTGACGTTCTTCGCACTCACCGACATGCTCGACGGCACGATGGCCCGGATGCGCCCGAGCGGGTCGAAATTCGGCGCGCTGCTCGACTCGTCGATGGACCGGATCGCCGACGGCGCCGTGTTCGGCGCGGTCATCTTCTACCTTTACGGCCAGGACAACCCGTACAACGGGATCGTCGCGGGCCTCATCTCGCTCGGCGCGGGACAGGTCGTCTCGTACGTGAAGGCCCGCGCCCAGAGCCTCGGCCTGAACGGCGACGTGGGCATCGCCGAGCGGCTCGAGCGGCTGATCATGGTCGGCATCGGCGGCATCGTCAGCGGGCTGGGTGCGGATTGGGGCCTGCCGGCGGCGCTGTGGTTCCTCGCCGTGCTGAGCGTGATCACGATCTTCCAGCGGCTGATCCACGCGGCCCGCTCCGAGAAGGTGCCCGCGGAGTGAAGGACCGTCTGACGGAGCTCGGGTACTCGGCCGGCTGGCGGGTGGTGCGTGCCCTGCCGCTGCCGGTGGCCCGGCGGATCTTCACCGCCGCCGCGGACCGGGCGTACAAGGCGAACGGGCCCGGCACCCAGCGGCTGCGGCGCAACCTGCGGCAGGTCGTCGGCGACGACATGCCGGACACGCTGGTCCGCGACGGGCTGCGCTCGTACGCGCGGTACTGGCTCGAGGCGTTCCGGCTGCCCTCGCAGTCGGTGCAGCAGAACCGCGACGGCTTCCACCTGGTGCAGGCCGAGGAGTTCCACAAGGTCCTGGCCGACGGCAACGGCGTGATCCTCGCGCTGCCGCACGTCGGCAACTGGGACGCGGCCGCCGCCTGGGCCGTGGCACACGGGCATCGGCTGATCACGGTCGCCGAGCGGCTCAAGCCGGAGAGCGTCTTCCGGCGGTTCGTGGAGTACCGCGAGAGGCTCGGCATGGAGGTGGTTCCGCTCACCGGCGGTGAGCGGCCACCGATCGACGTGCTCGCGGAGAAGGCGGGCCAGGGGTACGCGGTGGCGCTGCTCTCCGACCGTGACCTGTCCCGCAACGGCGTGGAGGTGCGGTTCTTCGGCGGGCGTACCCGGATGCCGGCCGGTCCCGCCATCCTCGCCCTGCGCACGAACGCGCCGCTCTACGCGGTCGACATCTGGTTCACCGCCGACCGTGCGGAGTGCGAGATCCGCCGCATCGAGCTGCCCGCCCAGGAGGAGGGCCCGCTCGACGTGCGGGTCAAGCTGGTCACTCAGCGTCTCGCGGACGCCTACGAGATCGGCATCGCACGGCACCCGCAGGATTGGCACATGCTGCAGAAGCTGTGGTTGTGAGGGCCGGGACGTGCGCATCGGGATCGTCTCGCCGTATTCGTTCGACGTGCCCGGCGGCGTCCAGAACCACATCATGGACCTCGCCGAGGCGCTGATCGGGCTGGGTCACGAGGTCAGCGTGCTGGCGCCGGCCGACGAGAAGGCCGACCTCCCGCCGTACGTGGTGTCGGCCGGGCGCGCGATGCCGTTCCCGTACAACGGCTCGGTGGCCCGGATCGCGTTCGGGCCGGTGTCCACCGCCCGGGTGCGGCGCTGGATCTCCCGCGGCCGGTTCGACGTGCTGCACGTGCACGAACCGTGGGCCATGAGCCTGTCGATGCTGGCGGTGCTCTCCGCCCGCGGCGCGGTGGTGGCCACCTTCCACACCGCGATGACGCGCTCGCGGGCGCTCGCCGCGGCGGGTGGCATGTTGCAGGTGGTGGTGGAGAAGATCACCGCGCGCATCGCGGTCAGTGAGCTCGCTCGCAAGGTCCAGGTCGAGCACCTCGGCGGCGGCGCCGTGGAGATCCCGAACGGCGTCGCGGTCGCCAAGTTCGCGACCGCCGAGCCCTTCCCGGGCCGGCCGGGCGAGGGTGGCACGCTGGGCTTCCTGGGCCGCTTCACCGAGTCGCGCAAGGGCTTCCCGATCCTGCGCGACGCGTTCGTCCGGCTCGCCCGCGAGCGCCCGGCGCTGCGGCTGCTGATCGCCGGGCCCGGCGACCGCGACGACCTGTACGAACACTTCCCGGCCGAGCTGCACCCGCGGATCGAGTTCCTGGGCCTGGTGTCCGAGGCGGACAAGGCCCGGCTGTTACGCAGCGTCGATGTCTACGTCGCGCCGAACACGGGCGGTGAGTCCTTCGGGATGATCCTCACCGAGGCGATGGCGGCCGGCGCGGCGATCGCGGCGAGCGACCTCGACGCCTTCCGCCGGGTGCTCGACGGCGGCCGGGCCGGGGCCCTCTTCCCGACCGGCGACGCGGCCGCGCTGAGCGTGCTGCTCGGCGAATTACTGGACGATCCGGACCGGCGGCGGGACCTCGCGACGCACGCGGCCGAGGCGGTGGCGGCCTTCGACTGGCCGAGCGTAGCCAGGCGCGTACTCGAGGTGTACGAGACGGCGATCGAGGCCACCGACGGACGCGTGCTGGACGAGGAGTGGGCGGAACCACTCCCCGGCACGTGACTCTCCGACACCAGCGGGCACTACCATTCCCGCATGCGAGTAGTGCTGGGTGTCGTCGCGGTGGCGGCCGTGCTGTTCGCGTACCTGTGGTGGAC
>NZ_JBFAZH010000957.1:0-3017 GCF_040681735.1 Actinoplanes sp. NPDC051633
CGATGAGCTCGTCGTCGGTCATGACGCGCCGCCCGCGAAGCGGCAAGCTCCGGGCACCAGATTGGTCAGGCCCCCGGCCCATGGACAGCTCGGCGAAGGTGCCGCGCCTTCCTCTCTCACGCTTCGAGAATGCCATGTCCCGCTGCGCAGGCCCAGCTCGGCGTGACCAGCGGCTGCTGAATGCGCCGATGGCGGTTCGCTGCGCGGTGGGCCGGAGAGCCGCGCCTGCCCGGTTCAGTGAACCCGCGCGGCTTTCCCGCTGTTGTCACGCGGTGGCCACCGCCGGCACGGATGCCGGGCCGTATCCGCCGACGTTCTGCGCGGTGACCTTGAAGCCGATCATGTCGCCGGGCGGGAAGCCTATCGACACCCTGGTTGTGCCCGGGTTGAGGAAGCCCCACCTGGTCGCCTGCGCCTCCGTCTGCCCCCGGGTGATGTTCCAGTAGTCGACGGCGTAGTAGACGCTCGGCGCCGGGTAGGTCACCTCGTTCCAAGTCAGCTCGATCCGGCCGCTCTCGACCCGGGCGGCGACCACGCCGGTGACCTGCGCCGGTGGCTCGCAGCGGACGACCAGCTCGACGACGTTGGAGGCGGGGGCCTCGCGGCTGCTGCTGCCGTTGGCGAACGGGATGACCCGCCACTGCATGGTGTGCCCCTGCTTGGCCGGGTCGAGCAGCGGCATGTCCACCATGGACGTACCGGACTGCCAGAGCTCGGGGCGGGTCCAGGCACCGCCTGCCGTCACGTCCCGGGACTCGACCCAGTACCACATGTCCCGGCCGTAGTCGGACCAGTTCAGCGCGACCGAGCCGTCCGGTCTGGCGGCCGCGGTGAGCGTGGTCGGCTGGGTCAGGGGCGGGCAGCCGCCGTTGGACTTCTGCGGCTCGGCCCACTGGTCGTACCAGGTGAGGTCGGCGGCTTGCGGCGACCTCGCCGGCGCCGAATACGGCGGCGAGGTGCTCGCCTCGAGGGCGTCGAAGCGGCCCAGCGGCACCTCTACGAACCTCGGCCGGTAGACCGAGCCGTCGTGGTCATTGAGGCTGCGGCAGCCGACGCTGACCGCGGAGGTGTTCACGTTGTAGCTGAGGATCACCCGGCCGGGCGCGGCCAGGTCGTGGTGCAGCCGGGCCTCGTAGTAGAACAGGTAGCGGTTCGTCGGGCCGCGACCGCCCTCCGGCGGGTTGTAGAGCGCGACCCGCTCGTTGGTGAAGCCCCAAGGGCTGGTGGCCGGATGCGCCATGATCCGCCCGCCGTTGAGGTTCGGCTCGTGCTGCACCAGCCAGTAGCGGCCGTTGAGGTGCGCGACGCTGAAGCCGTTCTCGACGTAGAAGCCGGACGAGATCGGTACGGCGGCGTTCTGGTCGCCCATCGCCGACCACCGCCCGCCGGCGTAGAACTGCCAGCGCGCCGGATTGGTCAGGTCGGCGGGCGTGGCCGAGGCGAGGTACGCGCGGCGGTTGTTCTGGGCGTCGACGATGCCGGCCCCGTAGATGTAGACCACCGAGCCGACCTGCAGCAGCGCCAGGCCCCAGTTGATCGGGTGTGCGCCGAACGTGTACCGCGGGCTGATCAGCGTCGGCTGGACGTTGATCACGCTGTTGTTCTCCAGCGTGCTGATCGGGACGCTGGCGACCGCGCTGTGCGTGTCCGTCCACCACGGCGGCTGGGGCTCGTTGCGGTAGAAGAACTTCACCACGTTCCCGCCGACCACCATCGAGTCACCCGGCCAATAGAACGCGCTGGTGCCCTCGTCGAACGGCGTCTTCGCGTAGCGGTCCCAGAACGGCAGCGACGGGTCGCTCTCCCGGCAGGTGTTGCCGCCGGTGATCGTGCGCAGGCTGTTGCCGTCCTGCATCACGATCGAGTTGCGCAGGGCGCTGCGGTGGAATCCGGCGCGTTCGGACGGCCGGTTGAGGAAGCTGTCGGCGAAGAACCAGGCGCGTTTGCCGCTCGGCAGCCGGATCGACTGGGTCGCGTCGGCGCCGCTCCAGTCGGCGCAGCCGGCGTTGTTGCCGTAGGCGGCGAACATGGCGTTCAGCGACGCGTGCGGCGACGGCAGGTGGGGATCGTGGTAGAGCAGCCGGTTCGGCGTGCCCCTCGGGTCGGCGACGACATTCTTCGTGCTGCTGTCGACGAGGGCGGCGTGCACCTGGGCCGGGGTCGCGGTCGGGTGCGTCTGCAGGTAGAGCGCGGCCATCCCGGCCACGTGCGGCGCGGCCATCGAGGTGCCGTTCCTGGTGTTCGTGTCCGCGTCGCCGGTGTGCCAGGCCGAGTCGATGCCGTAGCCGGGGGCGAACAGGTCGACGCACCCGCCCCAGTTGGAGAAGTCCGCGCGCCGGTCGGTCCCGTCGGTCGCCGCGACGGTGAGCACCGGCCCCATCCGGCCGGGCGAGTACAGGCAGGCGTCCTGGTTGTCGTTGCCGGCCGCGGCGACGACGAGGATGTTTTTCTGCGACATCAGGTTGCCGACGGCCGCCTCCAGCGCGACGCTCTGGCCGCCGTCGACCCCGACGCTGCGGTTGAGCACGGCGGGGCCGCCGGGGTGGTTGAGCCGCACCCAGTCGATCGCGGCGATGCCGTCGTCGGTCGCGCCGCGGTTGTTGCAGTCGAGTACGCGGACCGCGACGATCGTCGCCTCCTTCGCCACGCCCTTGGTGCGCCCGGCCGCGGTGCCGGCGACGTGGGTGCCGTGCCCGTGACAGTCGGCCGGGTCGTTGTCGTCGTCGACGAAGTCGCGGCCGGCGATGACACGGCCGGCGAACTCCTGGTGGGTGCGGCGGATGCCGGTGTCGGTGACGTAGACGCGCACGCCGTACCCGGTCGCCTTGTAGACGAAGTGGCCGTTCTGCCCGGTCCGCTGGTCGATGCGGTCCAGCCCCCACGGCGGGCTGGTCTGGTCGCCGTCACCGTGCTCGACGAGGACCCGCTCGACATACGCGACGGAGGAGTCCCGCCGAACGTCGGCCAGCTGGCCCGCGTCCATAGTGGCCGAGAAGCCGCGGAGCACGGCCGTGTAC
>NZ_JBFAZH010000958.1:0-3016 GCF_040681735.1 Actinoplanes sp. NPDC051633
TGGCGGGTGGGCGCCCCTGATCGATAGGGCCGCCCACCTTCGTTGTGCTCTGGATCGGCATGGCCGCCGTCAGATCGTCCTGCGGTAGAAGTGGACCGAGATGGTCGCCAGCCATGCCCAGACGAGCAGGACCGCCGCGATGAAGGCGGGTACGGTCGGGCCGTGTGAGCCGCTGGCGATCCCGGCGAAGGCGGCCAGGAACGCGACGCCGGTCACCCGGGACATCCAGGCCAGGCCGGTCAGGCCCGCGCGGGCGAACCGCGAGCCGAGCACGAGACACGCGGCGATCAGGCAGAGGAAGCCGGCGCCGCCGATGGCCAGGTGCAGCATGCCGTGCCAGCTGACGGTGGTGACCTGCGGCGTACCGACGGGGAAGCCCTGTGCCGGGTCGGCGGTGAAGATCCCGGAACCGAGCATGCCGGCCCCGTACGCGGCGATCAGCAGCGGTGCCGACCGGCGCCCGCGACCGGCCGTCATGGCCCGGCTCAGGCCGACCGCCGCGGCGATGGTCATCAGGCCGGTCACGATGAAGTTGGTGATCTGGATCCAGCCGAGGCTGCCGTTCTGCAGCAGGCTCCACGCGTGCTTGTCGAGCTCGAAACCGTCGCGGGTCAGCGCTTGAGCCAAGCTCACTGCGACGTAGACGGGCCCGGCGATGACGCCGTAGCCGAGAAGCGACCGGGTGACGCGGCCGGCCGGTGAGCACTGACGGCCGGAGGTGGCGGAGGTGCGGGTCGAGGCGGTCTGCGCGTTCATGATGTGTCCTTCGTTCGAGGTCCGTTACCTGGAACTCGAACGGGCGGACCCGATATCGACACGAGCCGCCGATTATTTTCGCCGAGGTCAGGACGACTCGACGGGCAGACCGGCGCCGACCCAGTCCTCGATGCCGTCACGGTAGAGCCGGACGTTGGTGTAGCCGAGCGTCCGCAGCCGCGCGGCCAGGTCGGGGGCTCGTTCGCAATCGGCGTCGGTGGAGTAGACGGCGATGGCCGCGCCGGGGTCGGTCAGAGTCGCCCGGACGGTCTCGTCGGGTTGGTCGATGACTAGGTTGATGGCCTGCGGCAGGTGCCGCTTGTCGTACGGACGGCTGGGAAGGGCGTCGATGACGATGACATCGCCGGCGCTGATCGCAGCGCGCAGTTCGTCGCGGGTGATGTCGTCTCGCATGGTGATCTCTCCCTGGTAGGCGTTGTCCAGCGATGCGTTTCACTGTGAAGACTCGTCGCTCGTGTGCCGCCGGACGTCCGGCGAGGAGCGGCTTCCGGCATACGTCAGCCTACGTAGGCTCACTGCACCGGCATCACGGCCGGACCACGACGGCGGTTGCCGTGAGATTGGTGCGGTCGTCGTAGCCGCCGGTGATGAGGACCCGGCCATCCGGGAGCTCGGCCGCCGCCGGGAACTGCCGTTCCGGCCCGGGAACCGTGCCCAATGCGCGCAGCGCCCCCTCGGCATAGGTGTCGACGCCACGTCCGCCGGAGATGACGACCCGGCCGTCGGCCAGGGTGACCACCGCCTCGGAGATCTTGTATCGCGGCTCGGACATCCGCGGACCCGGCCGGAACGTGCCGGAACGTGGATCGAAGCGCTCGGTCCGGGCGAGTCGGGCCTGCGGGTCGTCGGCGGTCTGGCCGCCCACGACCAGGGCACCGCCGTCCGGCAGGGAGGCGACGGCCAGCTTGTACTTCGGCGTGTCGAGCCGACCGGCCGGCCGCCAGGACCCGGTGGCCGGATCGTAGAGTGCCGCCGTGTCGACCAGCGTGCCGCGGGCGGACTGGCCGCCCGCGACGAGGACCCGACCGTCGGCGAGCAGGGTCGCGCCGTGTATCGACCGCGGCCCGGGAAGTTCCGCGGCGCCGCTGAACCGGCCGGTCGCCGGGTCGTAGATCTCCGCGCCCGCGAGAACCTCCGTGCCGTTCGTGCCGCCGGCGATGAGCACCCGCCCGTCCCGCAGGCGGGTGGCCGTGTGCTCCGCGCGGCGCACCGACATCGCACCGGTCGCCTCGAACCGGCCGCTCGCCGGGTCGTACACCTCGGCGCCGGCCAGCGGCGGCAGGCGCTCGCCCGAGAACCCGCCGGCCACCAGAACGCGGCCGTCGATCAGAGCCGTGGCGGTGTGTCCGGCCCGTGGGACGGACAGCGGTGCCCCGGGCGTGAACCGGCCGGTCGCTGGGTCGAACAGTTCGCTGTCGGCGCCGGCGGTGCCGTCGCAGTGGTCGACCACGCATCCACCGACGATCAGTACGCGGCCGCCGGGCAGCTGCGTCGCGGTATGGGAAGCCCGCGGGACCGCCATCGCCAATCCGCCCGGTGCCGATCCGCTCGGTGAAGGCGATGGTGGCTGTGGCTCGCCGGCGGAGCAGCCGGCGGTGAGCGCGCCGGCCGCCAGGATCAGACCCACTGCGAATGGACCGCGCAACGCCCACCTCCCGAGGCAACGAAACGGGGTATGAACGTGGACACCGCCCGAGGCGTTCAGGTTCCCAAGATCGGTGAGGCTTCGGTCGGCCACCACGGGCGCGAGCATGGCAGGCTCGTCCTCCGTGATCGATGAGTTCGCGAAGGACTACCTGCACGACGAGCTGCGGTTCACCCGTCAGGCGTTGGTCTGGAAGCTCGACGGCCTGTCCGAGTACGACATCCGGCGCCCCCTGACGGCGACTGGCACCAACCTCCTCGGTCTTGTCAAACACTTGGCCGTCTGGGAGGCCAGGTACCTCGGTGAGATCTTCGGCCGGCCATTCCCGGAGCCGCTGCCCCGATGGCAGGACTCGGACGGCAGCGACCTGTGGGCGACCGAGGACGAGACGCGCGAGCAGATCATCGGTTTCTACCGGCGCGCGTGGGCGCACGCGGACGCGACAATCGACGAGGTACCCATCGACGCCCCCGGCCACGTGCCGTGGTGGCCGCGCCCCGATGTGAAGCTGTTCAATATCGTCGTCCACGTCCTCATCGACACCGCCCGGCACGCCGGTCACGCCGACATCCTGCGCGAGCAGCTCGACGGCCG
>NZ_JBFAZH010000959.1:0-3012 GCF_040681735.1 Actinoplanes sp. NPDC051633
GTCTGCCCCGCCGTCGGAGTCACCCTCGCCCTCGCCTTCGCCGACGCCGTCGGCCGCGCCGTCCGGAGGTGTCGACGCCTACCGGCCGTTGCAGGTGGAGGACGCGTCGGAGGTCTCCGGTCCGCAGATGCAGGACACCGAGGACGAGGGCGGCGGGCGCAACGCGGGCTGGATCGGCAACGGCGACTACCTGCGGTTCGACAACGTCAACTTCGGGGGTACGCCACCCACGGCGGTGAACCTGCGGGTCGCCTCCGACCTGGAGCCCGGTGGCCGCATCGAGATCCGCGTCGACAGCGCCTCGAACCCGCCGCTGGCAACCCTGAACACCTCGAAGACCGGCGGATGGCAGAGCTGGCGCACCGAGACGACGGAGATGTCCCCGGTGACCGGCTTGCACACGGTCTACGTGACCTTCGGCAACGACCGCCCCGACGACTTCGTCAACCTGAACTGGCTGGTCTTCCGCATCGAGTAACCACAAAGTGGTAGCCCACCCTCCTCTGAAGGGCCCGGAAGCGTGGGTGGGCTACCACTGTCGGTCTCGGCCCGGCGCCTGACCACAAAGTGGTAGCCGAGCCCCCTCTCGAAGCCCGAGAGCGTGGGTGGGCTACCAGTTGGGTTGGGTCAGGCGGCTCGGGCCAGGTCGGTCGTGCGGACCGGGATGCTGATCGTCAGGGCGCCGTCGTCGTAGCGGGCGTCCAGGCGGTCGGTGTCGAGGCGGTCGGAGAGCCGGACCTGCTTGGCGTAGTCCTGGGCCGGGCTCTGCGGCTCGTCTCCGCCGGAGTGGCGGGCGGCGCGGACCGTCATGACGTTGTCGTCGACCGAGACGTCGATGTCGGCCGGGTCCATGCCGGGGAGATCGATGTCGATGTGGAAGGTTTCGCCGTCGCGGTAGGTCTCCACGCGACAGCCGGCGGCGCGGGTCGTGCCGACGACGCGCGCGGTCAGCTGCTCGGGTTCGCTGTAGCGCAGAAACATGGGTGGTTCCTCCGAAAGTGCTGTCCGGGTCTTGTGGACCCGACCGCACAACGGGGAGCCGGTGATCGCTATTCCGGCCGTCCGGCGCCTGGATCGCCCAGCAGCCGGAAGTCGGCGAAGTCGAAGCCCGGCGACACCACACAGCTCACCATCACAGGCTCCTGAGCTGCGGGAACGGCACTCTGCCAGACCCCTTTGGGGACCAGCGCCTGCGGATTCGTGATGCCCAACACGATGACTTCTGCGTCACTCGGCTGCGGCCCGTCGCCGCCCAGCCGCAGCTCGAGCGGGCCGCCGGAGTGCCAGAACCACAACTCGTCGGAACGCACCGTGTGCCACGCGGACTGTTCGCCGGGGTGGAGCACGAAGTAGATCGCGGTGGCGGCGGCGCGCGGGCCCGCGTACCCCGGGAAGTCGACGTTGATCTCGGAACGGAAGGTCTCCCGGAACCATCCGCCCTCCGGGTGCGGCTGCAGATCGAACTGCTCGGCGAGCGGAGGGCGTGTCATGGCGCAGACTCTAACATCATTCGAACATGTGTTCTAAGATGGCCCGGTGCATGATCAGGCGACCATCCTGCATGCCGACCTGGACTCGTTCTACGCGTCGGTCGAGCAGCGTGACGATCCCGCGTTGCGCGGGCGTCCGGTGCTGGTCGGCATGGGTGTCGTGCTCGCCGCGAGTTATGAGGCGAAGGCTTTCGGGGTACGCACCCCGATGGGTGTCGCCCAGGCCCGCCACCTCTGCCCGCAGGCGATCGTCGTGCCGGCGCGGATGTCGGCCTTCACGACGGCGAGCAAGGCGGTGTTCGCGGTCTTCAAGGACACCACGCCGATCGTCGAGGGCATCTCGATCGACGAGGCCTTCCTCGAGGTGGGTGGGTTGCTGCGGATCCGCGGCACGCCCACCGAGATCGCGCGGCGGCTGCGGGCCGAGGTGCGCGAGCGGGTCGGGCTGCCGATCACGGTCGGGGTGGCGCGGACGAAGTTCCTGGCAAAGGTGGCGAGCGCGGTCGGCAAGCCGGACGGGTTGCTGGTCGTGCCGCCCGGGCAGGAGCTGGCGTTCCTGCATCCGCTGCCGGTCGAGCGGCTGTGGGGCGTCGGGCCGGTGACGTCCGGAAAGCTGCGGGAGCGGCGGATCAACACCGTCGGGCATGTGGCGCGGCTGGGTGAGGCGACGCTCGTGTCGCTGCTGGGTGCGCACGCCGGGCGGCACCTGCACGCGCTTGCGCACAACCGCGACCCCCGTCGGGTGCGGGTCGGGGTGCGGCGCGGGTCGATCGGTTCGCAGTGCGCGCTGGGCCGGCGGGAGCGGCCGTTCGAGGAGGTGGAGGCGACGCTGGCCGCCCTGGTCGACCGGGTGACCCGGCGGATGAGGTCGGGGCACCGGGCCGGGCGGACGGTGACGTTGCGGTTCCGGTTCGGCGACTTCACCCGGGCGACGCGATCGCGCAGCATGTGGACGGCGACGATGCAGACGGCGACGATCCTGCGTACGGCGCGGGAGCTGCTGGCGGAGAACAGGGCGATGATCGCCGAACGCGGCCTGACCCTGATCGGGGTGGCGGTGAGCAATCTCGACGGCGACGGGAACGTGCAGCTGGAGCTGCCGTTCGAGGCACTGCACGACGAGGACAAGCTGGACGACGCGCTGGACGCGGTCCGCGACCGGTTCGGCAGCTCGGCCGTCAAGCGGGCGGCCTCCCTGGGCCACGACCTCTCCCCTTCGGTCCCCATCCTCAGCGACTAGCCGCCTCAGCTCCGCGGGGCGTTCAGTGAGCTGCAAGCCGGCTGCAAGTGGTCCCGGCGATAGTTTGCCTGCGGACGGAACGACCGCCCGCCGACCAGGGAGACCCACCATGAACAGCAGCGCCTACCTCGCCGTACAGATCAACCACCTCCGGCACGAGGAGCTCCTCCGCGAAGCGGCGGAGTACCGGCTCCGCTCCGGCGAACGCGAGCCGCGCCGCCCGCGCGGCCGCCATCGCCGGCGATGATCGGCCTCTTGCCGCGACCCCCGGCCCGGGCCGGG
>NZ_JBFAZH010000960.1:0-3010 GCF_040681735.1 Actinoplanes sp. NPDC051633
CGCCGCCCACCGACGAAGGGGCGGCGCCGCGGGCTCTTCCTCCTCCGCCGGCGGAGCTGCGGGCTCTTCCGACTCCGGCGGAGCAGCCTCGTCCGACAGCGAGCAGGCCGCGAGGCTCTCCAGCCCCTGCGGCTTCTCTGCCGAGCGTCCGATCGCGATGGCGATTCGGTCGATGGTCGCGCCGCGCTTGTCCTTCAGCGGCCCGAGAATGGCGTTCTGCACGAAGTTCGGTCCGCCCTGGCCCTTCGTCGTGACCAGCCGGCGCTCGGCCTCGGCGAGCTGGGTCTCCAGCAACGCGAGGTTGCGGTCCACTTCGGCCTGAGCCCGCGCCGGAATGGCCGGGAGCCGCGAGGCCACCTCCGGGCAGGAGATGCTCTCGCCCGCACTTTCGTCGGCGAGCGCGATGCCCAGTCCGCCACCGGCCACCGCCAGCACCGTCACGCCGATCGTCACCGGCAGTCGCCAGTTCATGCCGTCCCACCTTTCGCTTCACGGTTGTTCAGCGAGAGGTACGCGGCGGGAGATCAATCGCGTTCAAGGATTTCGGGTCGGTGCGAAGTGCTCCGCGAGGTTGCTTCGGCCTTCCTTAAGTTCCGCTGAAGTCGCCGTTCCACAGGCCTTTCTCGCCGCTCGCGCGCGCGTCGACCACGTAGGAGTCCCGTGCGCGGTCCCGACCGGCCGCGTGCTCGAACTGCGCGGCGAAGACCCATCGCCCCGGCGGCAGCTGCGCGCCCTCGACCAGCCTGAAGTGGTAGAGCAACGCGTCGGCGGTCTGCTCGACCGTCATGGCGAGGTCCGAGTTCGGCACCGTGCTGAACTTGCCGGCCTCGCGGGTGCCGGCCGCCCGGGGGACGGTGATGGTCACCGCAACGGCGGTCGTTCGCTCGGAGGTGCGCACGGTCACCGTGTTCTGCGTCCAGGTCGGCACGGAGTTCTCGTCGACGCTGCCGACGCACGTCATGAAGGACCGTCCGGACCCGGCCGGGCCCTGGGGCGTCGGCCTGGTAGCGGTGGGGGTTGCCTCGTCCGGTTTCGTCGGGTCGGGTTTCGTCGCGTCCGGCTCCGGCATCGCCGGCGTGCTGGTTGGTGCCGTCGGAGCGACGGCGGCGACCACCGGTGGGTCGGGCTCGTCGTTGACGTGTACGCCCACGGCGATCGCCGCCACCACGCCGAGCACCGCCCCGGCGGCCGCGATCGGGCGCATCCGGTCGCGCCGCGCCGCGGCCGCTCGACCCGCGGCGGCCCGCGTCGTAATCGTCGCGCGGTCGGGCCGGTATCCGTCGGCGAGATCCCGCAGCTCGGTCCGCAGCCGGTCGTCGCCGCTCATCGCCACTCCATGGCCGCGACCGGGTCGGGCCGCCGCAACATGCCTGCGAGCTGGTCGGCGCCGCGCGAGGTGTGGCTCTTCACCGCGCCCACCGAGATCCCCAGGATCGCCGCCACCTCCTTCTCCGGAACGTCGAACGCGTATCGCAGCACGACGCACTCGCGCCGCCGCAGCGGCAGCCGGCTCAACGCCGCCCGCACGTCCAGCACCGCCGGCACGTCCGGGTCGTGGAACTCCTCGTTGCGGAACCGGCTGCGCAGGAGGCCGAGACGTTCCCGCCGCTCGCGCCGCAGCCAGCCGCGGGCCAGGTTCGCCAGCACGCCGCGCGCGTACGCATGCGGGTTGTCCGCGCTGGTGACTCGGCGCCAATGCCGCCAGATCTCCACCAGCGCGTCCGCCGCCAGGTCGGCCGCCGCGCTCGCGTCGCCGGTGATCAGGTACGCCAATCGGGCCAAATCGGCATGGTGCTGCTCGAAGAACGCCTGATAGGCGGTCTCCCGATCGGCCCGAGCGGACATCCGGCCCCTTTCTTGCTGACGGTGCGACCGCCCCGGATCCCGTGGGGCGGAATTGATCCGGGGCAGCCGACCGTACACATCTATGTGTTCCGGCGCCCGGAAAAGGTTGCTCGGGATTTTCAGGTACGTGATCACCGACACATTCGATACGAGTCCGTTCCGTATCGTGAAGGTCGGTCGTAGGGTCATCCGTGATACGGATCGGTTCCGTATCGTAAAGCTTCGCTCTCTGGAAGAGGCACCTGTCATGGATGCACCCGTGCAGACCGGCCACCCGCGGCGGTGGGCGATCCTCGGCGTACTCGTCATCAGCCTGCTGGTCGTCGTGCTGGACAACACCGTCCTGAACGTCGCGCTGCGCACCATCGCCGACCCGCAGCACGGTCTGGGCGCCAGCCAGAGCCAGCTCGAGTGGTCGATCAACTCGTACACGCTGGTCTTCGCCGGCCTGCTCTTCACCGCCGGCGTGCTGGCCGACCGATTCGGCCGCCGCCTCCTGCTGATCGCCGGCCTGTCCGTCTTCGGCCTGGCGTCACTGCTCTCCGCCTACGCCGACTCCGCCGACCAGCTCATCTGGGCCCGGGCGCTGATGGGCCTCGGCGCCGCGGCGGTCATGCCGGCCACGCTGTCGATCATCGCGAACGTCTTCGACCCCAGCGAGCGCGGCCGGGCGATCGGCGTCTGGGCCGGCGCCGTCGGCATCGGCGCCGCCATCGGCCCGGTCGTCGGTGGCCTGCTGCTCGAACACTTCTGGTGGGGCTCGGTCTTCCTGATCAACGTGCCGATCGTGCTGGCCGGCGTCATCCTGCTGATGGTCCTGGTGCCGGAGTCGAAGAACCCGTCGCCGGGCCGCATCGACATCGCCGGCGTGCTGCTCTCGGTGATCGGCCTGACCCTGCTCACCTACGGCGTGATCGAGGGCGGCGAGGACGGCTTCGGCAACCCGCAGTCCTGGGGCACGCTGGTCGCCGCGGTGGTCGTGCTGACCGCGTTCGTGTTGTGGGAGCGGCGGGTCGCCTTCCCCTCGCTGGACGTCCGGCTCTTCACGAACCGGCAGTTCGCCGCCTCCAACGCCGTCATCGGCCTGGTCTTCTTCGCGGCCATGGGCGCGATGTTCTTCAGCGCCTTCTACTTCCAGCTGGTCCGCGGCTACGGCCCGCTGATG
>NZ_JBFAZH010000961.1:0-3009 GCF_040681735.1 Actinoplanes sp. NPDC051633
GGTGACCTCACTCGAAGAGTTGGCGGATCCGGTCCTGGAAGGTGAGCACCGACAGCACGCCGAACAGCAGGAACGACCAGATCAGGGCCCCGAGCCGGACGCCCCGGATCCGGATCGGCTCGGGCAGGATCCGCCGGTTGATCAGGATCAGCAGGCCGGAATACAGGAACATCATGAAGCCGCCCACCACCGCCGAGATCACCAGCAGCACGATCGGCTGGCTGAAGCCGGCGACCAGCACCACGATGCCGATCAGGACCAGGCCCCACACCAGCGCCGCGTACACCTTGCTCTCGTTGGCGTTGCGGGCGTAGGAGGTCTTGATGACGTCGGCGGCCAGCCGGCTGGTGTAATCCACGATGCCCAGCGCCGCGGCGAGCAGCGAGAACGCGCCGATGATCCAGAACAGGTACTGGAACCACGAGCCGACCCGTTCGGCCAGCACCTGGCCCTCGATCTCGAGGAACCCGATGCCGTTCTCCAGGCCCTCACGTCCGAACACTGTGGAGTACGCGAGCAGCGAGGTGAACACGATCGTCAGGAAGGTGATCAGCACGAACGTGGTGAGCTGCTCGACGTTCGCGAACTTCCACCAGCCGCGCCAGCGTCGCAGGTTCTCCGTCGTCGGCTCGAAGGCGTAACCGGTGCTCGGCGCCGCCTCGGGCCGGCCGGTGACCGGGCTGACCAGCCGCGGGACGTACGTACCCATGCCGAAGCCCTTGTCCCGGATCCAGTTCGACTGCACCAGGTTCTGCCCGCCGCCGGCGCCGGCGAAGGCGAGCGCGCCGAGCAGCAACGCGAAGCCCAGCTCGTTGATCGGCAGGCGCGGCTGAGTGACGACCTGCGGCAGGTCGCTCCACGCCGCCGCGCCGATCGCGAAGATCGCGCCGATGACGAAGAGCGCCAGCACCGCCGCGACCTTCACCATCTGCGCCCTCTCGAGGGCCACGTAGACGACCGGCGCCAGCGTGAGAACCAGCCCGATGGCCACCAGCATGCCGACGGCGATCATGGTGCGGTTGCCGCCGAAGATGTACGTCGTGAGCGTGGCGGAGCTGGTCACCCACCCCGGCCACAGGTTGGCGAAGTAGCTGAGGATCGCGAAGACCAGCCCCCAGTGCCGCCAGTACCGGCTGAAGCCGGTGAGCGCCGTCTCACCGGTGGCCAGCGTGTACCGCTCGATCTCCATGTTGAGGAAGTACTGCGTGATCAGCCCGACCAGCGCGGCCCACACGAAGACCAGCCCCACCTGTGAGGCGATGTACGGGAACAGCACGAACTCGCCGGAGGCCAGGCCGACGCCGGCGGCGATGATGCCCGGCCCGATCAGCCGCCAGTAGTTGGGCGGCGCGTCCGGCATATCGCGGATCTCAGGACCCGGAAGATGGCGAGTGGGGAAGGCCGCCGCTACACCGGCCGTCTTGGTCACATCATCGGAAGTCGCCACGGCAGCTCCTCGATCGGGAGCCTCAACCCTGGCCGGGACTACCGAGGCGTGTCAAGCATCACAGAGGGCGCAGTGGGGCCAGCTGCACGGTCCACGTCCGGGCGCCGCCGACGGCCGTCATGGCCTGGCGGAGAAGATCGCAGCCCAGCTGGGGCGTGCCCTCCGCGAAGCCGCGGTTGATCAGGTCGACCGCCCGCGTGTGGTCGCCCGCGTCGAGAGCACTCGAGAGTCCGTTGGTCAGGGCCGCCGCGAGCGCCGCGTTGAAACTATCCGCACCCTTCTCACGGAGAGTCTTGCGGGGCTCACGCAACGCTGATGGGGCTGCCGTAGGCACGGACATATACGTCACATCGATCTCCTGTCGTGGCTGGTGGCGAAGTAACGACCGTCCGCCCCCACGATCACGGGCCACGGGACAACCGATCCATGACTAACTCTACGCGCCGTCCGGCCGACCACGCGCGCGGCGAACGCGCACGTGATCGGCCGCATGATCAGCTCGGTTCTCATTCCCCGGCGGTCTGACGCCCGGCGGCGGGCCGCTACCGGCGAATGAAGCCGCCGGCGGTGGGGTGTGACGGTTCAGCCGGGCGAGGACCGGGGTCTGGGGAGCGCGGCGTAGGCGGCCGCGGCCAGCGCGGCGTGCCCGGCGGCGTCGGGATGGTCGCCGTCCGGCGTGAGCAGAGCGGTCGGGTCCCGTTCGCCCGAGTCGCCCTTGAACGCCGCGGCGGTGTCCACATAGACCGCCCCGGTCGAGGCGGCGGCCCGCGCCAGGGCGTCGTTGCAGGCTTCGGTGGCCGAGGCGGCCTCGGCCACACCGTCGTCGCCGTAGTCCGCCCGGCCGACGTCGCCGTCCTCGACCACGTTCCAGTAACCGAAGATCAGCACCGACGCCGAGGGACGCAGCCGGTGAACGGTGTCGACGGCGGCGATGACGTTGCGCCGCACGGTGTCCGCGACCGCGGTGTAGGACCCGCCGCCGGCGTCGAACACGGCCGCCACGTCGTTCGCGCCGGCCATGACCAGGACGACGTCGGCCGCCGCCACCGCCGCCCGTGCCGGTGCCGCGCCCACCTGGTTGAGCAGCTGGTCGCGCACGTCCGCCGAGGTGAAGCCCGGTTGTGCCAAGTTGTCCGACCCCGCACCGATCCGTCGCGCGTACAGGTCGGGGAAGGGCTCGCAGTCGCAGGCCGTGCCGGCCGGAACCGAGTCGCCCACGGTGACCACCCGCGCCGCCGGCACGCTGGAAACGGTCCGCGCCGGCGTGCCGCAGCCGGCCACCATCAAGGCGGCGAGAGCCGTGGCAGCCACCCACCGATTCACGAGGTGATCGGCCGGGCCAGCCGGCCGGAGAGCCAGTCGAAGGCAGGGCCCTCCATCGCCTGCCACACCGCATCGCTGTGCCCGCCGTAGGCGACCACGGCGGTGGTCGCGGTGAGCGGAGGGCGGGCCAGCCCGGCGAGCAGCTGACTGTCGGCGCGGGAATGCCGGTCGTCGCTTATTTTAAACGTGGAATGATTATATGTCCTAGAAAGGGCTTAAAATGCAAAATAAAAAGACTA
>NZ_JBFAZH010000962.1:0-3008 GCF_040681735.1 Actinoplanes sp. NPDC051633
TCGAGGCGATCGAGCAGAAATTCCCGGCCGCGGCCGGACACCTCGACGACGCCCGCGGTGATCTCCTCGCATTCACGGTGTTCCCGCGCGAGATCTGGCGGCAGATCTGGTCCAACAATCCGCAGGAGCGGCTGAACAAAGAGATCCGCCGGCGCACCGACGTTGTTGGGATCTTCCCGAACCGGGCGGCGATCATCCGCCTGGTCGGCGCGGTGCTGGCCGAGCAGACCGACGAATGGACCGAAGCCCGCCGCTACATGGGCCTGGAACTGCTCACCAAAGCCCGCCTCGCCACCGTCAACGGCGAGCGCGCCGACCCATCCACCGCCACCGCTACCGAACCGGCGCCGATCGCCGCTTAGGATCAACCCGGATCTCCACGGTGATCGTCTTCTACACCACTCCCGTGGACGCGACCCTTCGCGGGGCCGGCTTGGTGGCCGGGTTCCCACAGGGTCACCCATTGGGTAAGAGTGATGCGGCCGGAGTTGGGTCCGCAACCCGGAGCGGGGCACGTGCTGCCAGAACCGTGGGTTTGACGTCCGGGTCAGGACGTGCCACCGCGCGCCGCAGGCTAGACCGGCGGCTTCCCCGGCTCGACGATCAGAGGATCCGGGAGGTCGTCCCGCACCGGCCGGATCTCCTCTGAATACTGCACCGAGTCGAAGGTCGCCTTCCTCGTACGCTTGCCGCCGCCGGATTTGCCACGCGACCTGCCGCCCTTATTCTTGCCCACCTCGAGGGCCGTCGGAATGTCGTCGCTGCTGGGAAGGCCGGTCTCCGCGAAGAGCAACTTCTTCGTCGTGGGTAGCTTCCCAGCGGCGGAAGCCAGCTTCTTGGCTGTCGAACGGCTAGTCGCAGCGGCCGCCAGCTTCGTCGTAGTGGCGACGGGGGCCGGCTTCGTTGGCGTCGACGGCGTCGCGACGGACGGGGACTTCTTCGCCGATCGGGTCGTCGCTGCGGAGGCCGACTTCTTCGCCGATCGGGTCGTCGCGGCGGAGGCCGACTTCTTCGTCGTCGACCGGGTCGACTTCGAGGCAGTGGTCTCCAGTTTGATCAGCTTCTTGACCAGTTCGGGCTTTTTCAGATTGGCGGTGTCCTTCACGCCACGGTTCTGCAGTTTGCGGCGCAGCTCGCCGACCTTCATTGCAGCGATCGCGCTCTCACTCACGCCGGGGGTGGTGGGGGTGTCGTTGGCGCTCGTCGACTTCTTCCGGCCGGACGCCGACCCCTTGGCCGAGCCTCTCGTCTCCAGTTTGATCAGCTTGTTGACCAGTTCGGGCTTTTTCAGATTGGCGGTGTCCTTCACGCCACGGTTCTGCAGTTTGCGGCGCAGCTCGCCGACCTTCATCGCAGCGATCGCGCTCTCACTCACGCCGGGGGTGTTGGGGGTGTCGTTGCCGCTGGTCGGGTTCTTGGCGCTCTTGGTGGCAGCCACGCCGATCCACCTCGCATTCCATCGTTGCTTCCCGCTAGATCACTGGCATTACCCAGCAATTCCGCGGATCACACCGAAGCGAAGAACGTGGAAAGCGGCGGGCGCCCGGAGCCCTGGCGGTGGCGTCTACGTCCGGTTCGAGCCCGCCTTCGACGACGACCTGACGCGGATCGGCCTGCGCCGGCCGGCGAACGCGGACGGCTCACCCCTCACGGCGGATCAGGTGAGCACCAACGACGCCGCATGGCGAGCGGTCGTGCTGGCCGCCCAGCGGGGCCGAGGCGAACTTCGCGGACGTGAACGTCCGCTTCACCACCGCGTCCCCGGTGGACCAAATCGGCAACGGCAACTTCACGACCGTCCAGGTCGGCGGACTCAGCCCGTCACCCGAAGGGCAGCGCGAATACGGCTTCGTGCAGACGGATAACCGGCCGCGGGGGGAACCGGACAGAAATGCCACGTCTACGCCGGGGAGTTCAGCCGCCGGGGACCCCCGGTGACGGATGACGATCGTTATCGGGCCATCTTCGCGCCGTTGGCCGTCGCGGACGGTCACCCGCCGACGGCTGCACGTCCGCGCGGCGATCACCGCGTTCGGCACGTTCGTCGGCCACGTCGTCTCGCACGAGGCCGGGCATGTCCTGCCCGGCCACGGTCACGGGAAGGGCACGCTGAGGCGGAGGGCTGGGTCAGCCTCGCGGAGGCCACGGCATCAGGAGGTTCGTACTCAGCAGCAGGCTGGGAAGCGAGAGGCCGCCCCACATGATGACCAGTTCGTCGTCCTCATGTAAGAAGCTGCGGATCGGCATTGTCGCCATCTGGACACGTCGTGGTGTACCGGAAAGGCTTCGCCGGGACGACGATGAGGCTGTGTTGCGGACACCGCTGTGCGACTTGCTCGGTATCGAGGTGCCGATCATCTGTGCTGCGTTCGGTCCGTGGAGCCAGGTGGATCTCGCGGCGGCCGTGAGTAACGCCGGCGCGCTGGGAAGTGTGGGCACGGCCCTGCGGACGGTTCCCGACCTTCGCGCGCAGTGGGATCGCCTGCGGGACTTGACCGATCGGCCGTTCGCGATCAATCACACGCTGCGTCCGCTGGACATGGAGGCGTTCGAGGCGACTCTGCGGGAGCGGCCGGCTGCCATCTCGTTCCACATCGGTGACCCTGGCGACCTGGTGCGCCGGGCGCATGACGCCGGCATCCTGTGGATTCAGCAGGTGTTCGATCTCGATCAGGCACGGCGTGCGGTCGACCGGGGGGCCGATGTCATCATCGCGCAGGGTGGTGAGGCGGGCGGCAACGGTGGGTTCATCGGCGCGATGGTGATGGTGCCCGCAGTGGTGGATCTGGCCGGCGCTGTGCCGGTGGTGGCCTCGGGCGGCATAGCCGACGGTCGCGGCATAGCGGCGGCGCTGGCGCTGGGCGCTCAAGGGGTCAACCTCGGTACCCGGTTCCTGGCCACGACTGAGATGCACATCAGCGACCGGTGGAAGCGGTCTATACTGGCTGCCGGGCCCCTCGACGCGGTCAAGGTTGACTTCGCCGATGCGGTTCTGCCGCCGTTGTCGC
>NZ_JBFAZH010000963.1:0-3007 GCF_040681735.1 Actinoplanes sp. NPDC051633
GGTTCGGCTACAGGCCCGCGTCGCGAGCGCGCATGGCGGCGGCCGTACGGTCGCTGACCTGCAGTTTGGTGATGACGTTGGAGACGTGGTTGCGCACTGTCTTGTCGCTGACACCCAGCCGCCGGCCGATCGCCGCGTTGTCCGCCCCGCCCGCCAGCAACCGCAGCACCTCGTGCTCGCGCTCGGTCAACTGCGGGAACGGCGCCACCGTCACGCTGCGGGAGAAGTGTCGTAGCATCTGCTCGGCCACGCCCGAGCCGAACACCGCCTCGCCGCGAGCCACCGCGCGCACCGCGGCCACGATGTCGTCCGGGTGCGAGCCCTTGAGCGTGTAGCCGGAGGCACCGGCGCGCAGCGCGGCGAACACGCTCTCGTCGTCGTCGGCCATGGTCAGCATCAGCACCCGGGTCGGCAGGCCGGCGGACCGCATCCGCGCCGCCGCCCACAGCCCATCGCCGTCCGGCATGGCGATGTCCAGCACGGCGACGTCCGGCGTGTGCCGCAGGGCCGCCTCGACCGCGCCGCGGCCCGAGCCGGCCACCTCGGCGACCGTGCAGTCCTCCTCGGCCTCGAAGACCGCCCGCAACCCCTTGGCGAACACCGGATGGTCGTCCGCCAGGATCAACCGGATCATCCCGGACCCCGACTCATCGCAGCGCCCCCACCTCGAGCGGCAGCCGCGCGCGGACCACCGTGCCGCCCACAGTCTCCACCGTGCAGTCGCCGCCGAGCTCCGCGGCGCGCTCCCGCATCGAGCGCAATCCCACCCCGGGGGTACGCGACGCGGCCAGCCCGTCGCCGTCGTCGCGGATCTCGACCCGGACCTCGCGCTCGCCGGCCTCGATGGTGACCGTGCAGGTGGTGCCGCCGCTGTGCCGGACCGCGTTGGTCATCGCCTCGACCGCGATCCGGTACGCCGCCGTCTCCACCGCCGCGGGCAGCACCGGCCGGTCGTCCGGCCCGGCCACGTCGATCACCAGGTCGGCGGTGAGCGCCGCGGCCCGGGCTCGTACCGCGGCCACCAGGCCCAGCTCGTCCAGCGCGGGCGGCCGCAGCGCGTCGACCACCCGGCGGACGTCGGCCAGGCTGGTCCGCACCTCGTCGGTGATCTCGCCGAGCAGATTCCGGGCATCGCCGTCGGGGACCTGGCGCGCGGCGAGCCCGGCCTTCAGCGCGATCGCGGCCAGGGCCGGGCCGAGGCCGTCGTGCAGTTCCCGGCGCAGGCGGCGGCGCTCGTCCTCGCGCAGCGTCACCACCTCGGCCCGGGACCGGACCAGATCGTGGTGCAGCCGCACCGCCTGCAGCGCCGGGCCGATCTGCTGCGCCAGTGACCGGATGAGGGCCAGGTCGGCGGGTTCCAGCGGGTCGTCCGGCCCGCGCCCGGACACCCGCAACCGGCCCACCTTCTCGCCGTAGTGGAACAGCGGTTCGATGTGGACGGTGCCGGCCGGAACGCCGTACTCGGCCGCCGGCAGCTTCCCGTCGCCCACGTCGATCGCCACGTACGGCACGCGCAGCGACCGGGCGACGGTCTCCACCACGATCGGTGAGACGTCGTCGGGCAGCATCACCGTCTCCAGCCGCCCGCCGAGGCCGGCCAGGACTCCGGCGGGGTCGTCGCGGTCGCCGTACATCACGCGGTTGACCACACCCTGGGCCGCACGGAGCAATGGTGCGAGAACCAGCGCGGCCACCGCGGCGGCCAGCGCGGCCGCGACCGCGTCGGAGAGCCGCAGTACCGACGCGAGCAGCGCGACCGTGGCGGTGTAGACGCCGGCGAGCACCGTCACGACCGCCGCGTAGACCAGCGATCGGTTCGCCAGCCGCTCGATGTCGAAGAGGTGGTGCCGGCGCAGCGCGACGGCGAGTCCGCCGACGAACGGCATGGCGGCCAGGCCGAGCGCGCCGTCGGGCAGCAACGGATGACCGGTGAGCAGCGTGGGGAGCTGCCATCCGGCGAAGCCGAGCACGAGGGAGAGCACGCCGCCGCCGGCCACCCAGCGCAGGCGGGTCCGCGAGGCGGGGTCCCGATCGGCGCGGTACGCGATGATGCCGGCGACGATGGCGGCCAGCATGGTCACCGCCACGACCGCGTTCTGCGCGACGACGAGCGTGGTGTACCGGGTGACGGCGTTCTGCCCGGCGACGACCGTACCGGCCGTGACGGTCACCATCACGGCGAACGGCGTCACATACCCGGCCCGGATCACGGCCGGACGCGCCCACGGATGGTCCGGTGTGAACCGCAGCGCCAGCACGAACACCGCACCCCAGGCGATCGAGTACACGCCGACGGTGCTCAGGAAGTACAGCACCGGCCCGGGACCGCCGGCCGCCAGTGCGAGCGGGGGCAGCCCGGCGACCACGACCACGGTGCTGCCGAGCAACCCCGCGGCGGCGACCAGCAGCGGCGCGACGACCGGCTCGTTCGGCCGGCGCAGGTAGAGCGCGACCGCGAGCAGCGCCAGCGACACCACGAACACCAGGTCGCCCCACCCGTCCCGCAACGGGCCGCCGAGGTCCGCCCGGGTGACCGTGACGTCCCGGGTCCCGCCGCCGCGCAACTGGTACGCGACGGTGTCGCCCGGCCGGACGACCAGCCCGCCGGTGAACCGGTTGCCGCCGATCGCGGTCACCTCGTCGCCGTCGCGCAACGCCGACTCGCCGGTCACGTCCACCCGCAAGGCGTCCGCCCGCCAGGCCGAGCCGCCGAACCGGATGACGCTGCCGTCCGACGGGCCGTCCAGGCGGGCGGCGGCGCCCACGACGCCCAGCACGACGAGGAGCACGGCCAGCACCGCCGGCCAGCGCCTCGCCCGGTCACCCATGCCGCCATCATCGGCCCTGCCCGAAGGGCTCCGCGACACCCGTACGGCTGTTTCCGGGCCGCCCGGGCCGGGCGGCGAGGGGTCAGATCCAGCCGGAATCCCGGCCGAGCCGGATGGCTTCGACCCGGTTCCGCGCACCCAGCTTCGTCACGGCCGCGGCCAGATAGTTGCGGACCGTC
>NZ_JBFAZH010000964.1:0-3006 GCF_040681735.1 Actinoplanes sp. NPDC051633
CGATGATCGGGAGGGCTCCGCCGGTCTCCTCGTGCACGAAATGCACCACCTTGCGGGCTTTCTCGGTCAGCGGCCGGCCGGACAGGCCGCCCGCCTCCGCCGCCCGCGGCTGGTCCGCCGCGGCCAGGCCGTCGCGGGCCAGCGTGGTGTTGGTCGCGATCACGCCGGCCGCGCGGTGCGCCAGACAGACCTCGAGCAGGTCGGCGATGGCCGGCTCGGCCAGGTCGGGCGCGATCTTGACCAGCACCGGCGTCTTGCCGGCCAGTGCACCCAGCAGCGAGGCGATCGCCGACTTGTCCTGCAGCGTCCGGAGCCCGGGTGTGTTGGGCGAGGAGACGTTGATCGCGATGTAGTCCGCATGCTGCTGGAGCAGGTTGTAGGACGTCACATAGTCCTCGACCGCCGCGTCGAGCGGCGTGATCTTGGACTTGCCGAGCGAGACGCCCAGCGGATAGCCGAGATCGCCGGCCGCTTCGAGCCGCGCGGCCAGCGCGGACGCGCCCTCGTTGTTGAAGCCCATCCGGTTGATGATCGCCTCGCTGTCCCGCAGCCGAAACAGCCGTGGCCGGTCGTTGCCGGGCTGCGCGTGCGCGGTCACCGTGCCGACCTCGACGAACCCGAACCCGAGCGCCGGCCAGGCGTTGAGCGCGACGCCGTTCTTGTCCATCCCGGCGGCCAGCCCGACCGGATTGGGAAACCGCACCCCGAACACGTCAACCGGCTTGCTGACCGCATACCGCCGCCGCATCAACGCCAGCGACCGAGACCCCAGCCCGGCAAGCCGCCGCAGCGTGAACTCGTGCGCCTTCTCGGCATCTCCCCCGCCGACCCGGAAGAGCACGGGCCGCAGCGCCCGCTCAAACGCGGTCACGATCGCCTCCCGACATCACCGCGGGCACCCGCGTCCCCGGCGCGGGCGGCGAACCGCCCGGCGCGGGAAGAGTGACGACCAGGTCGAACAAACCCGCCACCCCGAGCCGACCGCCGCAGCCGACGTCCCGCACGCGCATCCCCGGCGCAGGCGCCGAACCGCCCCGCGCGCGAGAAGTGACAACCAAGTCGAACAAACCCGCCACCCCGAGCCGACCGCCGCAGCTGGCCGGCCGAGCCGGACGCAAACACGGACGAGGCCGCGCCGACGCGGGTGGACGGTCCATCCGGCCGGCGAGTGGTCGTCATTCCGCGGCCCGCAGGTCGGCGTGCAACTCCTGCAGCGAGCGGACCGTCATGTCGCCGCGCATCAGGGCCTCGATGCCCATCACCGCGGCCGCCGCGCCCGGCACCGTGGTGATGCTCGGGATGTCCGCCGTCACCGCCGCGCTGCGCAGCTCGTACCCGTCCGAGCGGGCCGAGGCGCCCGAGCCCTGCGGCGTGTTGATGATCAGGGCGATCTCGCCCGCCTGGATCAGGGCGATCGCGTTCTGGCCCGGGCTCTCGAAGTGCTTCGGCACGACCTCGCACTCGATGCCGTGCCGGCGCAGCACCTCGCCCGTGCCCGCGGTGGTCACGATCGTGAAGCCCAGGTCGGCCAGCCGCTTGATCGGGAAGATCATTGACCGCTTGTCCCGGTTGGCCACCGACACGAAGATCTTCCCGCTGGTCGGCAGCGAGCCGTACGCCGCGGCCTGCGACTTGGCGAACGCCTGCCCGAAGCCGGCGTCGATGCCCATCACCTCGCCGGTCGACTTCATCTCCGGGCTCAGCAGGCTGTCCACGCCCTGCCCGCTCGGCGTGCGGAACCGCTTGAACGGCAGCACCGCCTCCTTGATGGCGATCGGCGCCGACGGCGGCGTGTGCCCGCCGTCCTGCGTGGGCCGCAGCAGGCCCTCCGCCCGGAGCTCCTTGATCGTCGCGCCGAGCATGATCCGGGCCGCCGCCTTGGCCAGCGGGATCGCCGTCGCCTTCGAGACGAAGGGCACGGTCCGCGAGGCGCGCGGGTTGGCCTCCAGGACGTAGAGCGCGTCGTCCTTCAGCGCGTACTGGACGTTGAGCAGGCCGCGCACGCCGACGCCGCGGGCGATCGCCTCGGTGTAGCGACGCACCTCGGCCAGGTGCGAGCCGGCCAGCGTGACCGGCGGCAGGGAGCACGACGAGTCGCCGGAGTGGATGCCGGCCTCCTCGATGTGCTCCATCACGCCGCCGAGGTAGACCTCGCCGGTGGCGTCGCAGAGCGCGTCGACGTCGATCTCGATGGCGTCGTCGAGGAACCGGTCGACCAGCACCGGGTGGTCCGGCGAGATCTCGGTGGCCCGGTCGATGTAGCCGTTGAGCGTCGGCTCGTCGTACACGATCTCCATGCCGCGCCCGCCGAGCACATAGGACGGCCGGACGAGCACCGGATAGCCGATCTCGTCGGCGATCGCCTTGGCCTCCTCGAACGAGGTGGCCGTGCCGTGGTCGGGCGAGCGCAGCCCGGCCTTGGCCAGCACGTGGCCGAACATGCCGCGGTCCTCGGCCAGGTCGATCGACTCCGGCGACGTGCCGACGATGGGCACGCCGGCCGCCTTGAGCCGCCGGGCCAGCCCGAGCGGCGTCTGGCCGCCCAGCTGCACGATCACCCCGATCACACCGGGGCCGCCGGCCGCCTTTCCCGAGAAGTCCTCGGCGTGCCAGACCTCGAGCACGTCCTCGAAGGTGAGCGGCTCGAAGTAGAGCCGATCGGCCGTGTCGTAGTCGGTGGAGACCGTCTCCGGATTGCAGTTGACCATGACGGTCTCGAAGTCGACCTCGCGCAGGGCCATCACCGCGTGCACGCACGAGTAGTCGAACTCGATGCCCTGCCCGATCCGGTTCGGCCCCGAGCCCAGGATGATCACCTTGGGCCGGGCCGACGGCGCGACCTCGGTCTCCTCGTCGTAGGACGAGTAGTGGTACGGCGTGTCCGCCTCGAACTCGGCCGCGCAGGTGTCGACCGTCTTGTAGACCGGCCGCACCCCGAGCCGGTGCCGCAGCGACCGCACACCGTCCTCGCCGGCGAACTCCGGCCGCAGCGCCGCGAGCTGCCGG
>NZ_JBFAZH010000965.1:0-3005 GCF_040681735.1 Actinoplanes sp. NPDC051633
ACGGCCTGGTCCGCACCCGCCTGGCCGAGGCCGGTGTGACCCTCAGCGGCGACCCGTGGCTCGCCGCCCTCACCGCCGACGACGCGTCCGGCGCCTTCGAGGCCGGCGCCGCCACCGTGCACACGCTGACCGAGCTGCTCGACGCGTGGCACGCCGACGCGACCAGCGGGGCCGCGGTGCGGGTCGTCTTCCGGCTGCGGCATCTGCAGGAGATCGAGCCCGACCTGCCCGACGCCACCGGTGCGCCGGCCGACACCGGCGAGCCGGACGACGCCTGGCTGCTCGAGTTCCTGCTGCAACCACTCGACGAGCCCAGCGCGCTGGTGACCGCCGTGGACATCTGGCGAGACGAGGCCGCGCCGCTGCGCCGCTGGACCCATCATCCGCAGGAGCGCCTCCTCGCCGGGCTGGGCCGGGCCGCCCGGCTCTACCGCGACCTCGACGACGCGCTGCGGGTCGCCCGCCCGGCCGACATGGTGCTCGACACCGAGGGGGCGCATCGTTTCCTCAGTCAGGCGGCGGTGCTCGAGCAGGCCGGCTACGGCGTGCTGGTGCCGGCCTGGTGGCGCGACCGGCCGGCGCTCGGCATGGCGCTGGAGGTGCGCACCCCCGAGCCGATCAGCCCGGTGCTGCGGGACCGCACGACCAACCTGTCGTCGCTGGTGAGCTACAACTGGGGGCTGGCGCTCGGCGGGCGGGTGCTGACCGAGGACGAGCTCGGCGACCTGGCCCGCGCCAAGGTGCCGCTGGTGCGCATGCGCGGGCGGTGGGTGCACCTCGACCCCGACCGGCTGGCCGCCGGGCTGGCGTTCCTGCGGCGTGGCGGCGGCACGATGACCGCGGGCGACGCGCTGCGCATGATCCGGCTGCTCCCGCCCGAGGAACTGCCGCTGCCGGTGACCGCGGCATATGGCGAGGGCTGGGCGGCCGGGCTGCTCACCGGCGAGCTGGACGAGCGGCTCGAGCTGCTGGACCAGCCGCCCGATCTGGTGGGGGTGCTGCGGGCGTACCAGAGGCGGGGTTTCTCCTGGCTCGCGTTCCTCGACGGCCTGGGGCTGGGCGCCTGCCTGGCCGACGACATGGGGCTGGGCAAGACGGTGCAGCTGCTTGCCCTGCTGCTGCACGCCCGCCGGGGGCCGACGCTGCTGATCTGCCCGCTCTCGGTGCTGGGCAACTGGCAGCGAGAGGCAGCCCGGTTCGCGCCGTCGCTGCGCGTCCGGGTGCGGCACGGCGCCGATCGGCCCGCGGTGGACGAGCCGGAGGGCGACTTCGACGTGCTGCTCACCACCTACTCCACCGCGGCGCGGGACTGGCCGGCGCTCGCCGGGATCGGCTGGGACAGGATCGTGCTGGACGAGGCGCAGCATATCAAGAACAGCGCCAGTGGCGTGGCCCAGGCGGTGCGGCGCATCCCGGCCCGGTCGCGGATCGCGCTGACCGGCACCCCGGTGGAGAACCGGCTGGCCGAGCTGTGGTCCATCATGGACTTTCTCAACCCGGGCGTGGTGACCAACGCGCACACGTTCCGGGCGCGGTTCTCGGTGCCGATCGAGCGCTACGCCGACGAGGACGCGGCGCTGCGGCTGCGGCAGGCCACCAAGCCGTTCCTGCTGCGGCGGGTGAAAGCCGACCCGGCCGTGATCGACGACCTGCCCGACAAGCGACACGTCCGGCACCTGTGCGGGCTGACCGCCGAGCAGGCGACGCTGTACCAAGCCGTCCTCGACGACATGCTGGAGCGCATGGCCGAGACCAGTGACCGGCGCAAGGGTTTCGTGTTGGCCGCGATGACCAAGTTGAAGCAGGTGTGCAACCACCCGGCGCAGCTGCTCGGCGACGGCTCGCCGCTCAGCGGCCGGTCCGGCAAGCTGGAGCGCCTCGAGGAGATCCTCGACGCGGTGCTGGCCGCGGGGGAGCGGGCGCTGGTGTTCACCCAGTTCGCGAGATTCGGCTCGATGCTCACCCCGCACCTGGCGGCCCGGTTCGGGGTGCCGGTCCGCTACCTGCACGGCGGCACCCCCCGGGCGGAACGCGACCGGCTGGTCGCCTCTTTCCAATCCGACGAGAGGCCAGGCATCTTCGTGCTGTCGCTCAAGGCCGGCGGCACGGGCATCAACCTGACCGCCGCCAACCACGTCGTGCACGTCGACCGGTGGTGGAACCCGGCCACCGAGGCGCAGGCCACCGACCGGGCGTTCCGCATCGGGCAGCGCCGCGACGTGCAGGTGCACACGCTGACCTGCCTCGGCACGCTGGAGGAGCGCATCGACTCGCTGATCGCCGAGAAGGGTGAGCTGGCCGAGCGGGTGGTCGGCAACGGGGAGAGCTGGCTGACCACGCTGTCCACCACCGAGCTGCGCGACCTGTTGCGCCTGTCCCCGGAAGCCGTCGGATCCTTCGGGGGTGCCGTGTGACCGAGCTCGAACCGGTCCGGATCGCCGCCCCGTTCCTCGGCACGTTCGAGTCGCTGCGGATGGGCGGCACGTTCTCGCGCGGGCGGCGGGACGCGCGGGCCGGGCACGTCCGCAGCCTGACCATCTCGAGCAGCCTGGTGGTGGCGCAGGTGCGCGGCCCGGAGGACCAGGCGTCGTTCCGGGCGCGGATCGCCCTGCGGGCGTTCGGCGCGGCGGAGTGGTCCCGGGTCGAGAACGAGCTGGCGTCCCAGGCGAGGTACGTCGCGGACCTCCTGGCGGGCCGCATGCCGCCGGGGATCGAGGGGGTGTTCGCCGCCGCCGGCCTGAGCCTGCTGCCGCTGTCGCTCGACGAGATCGCGATGGACTGCACTTGCGAGACCTGGCCGATGCCGTGCATCCACCTGGCGGCAACCCTCTACGAGCTGGCCCGGTCGTTCGACACCGACCCGTTCGGGGTGTTCGCGTGGCGGGGCCGGCCGCGCGAGGAGTTGCTGGACCGCCTGCGCCGGTTGCGCGGGGCTGTGGCGGTGGAGGCGCAGATCGAGCAGGAGGCGGCAGCGGCTGCCGCCGCCGACCAGGCCGGGCGGGACA
>NZ_JBFAZH010000966.1:0-3004 GCF_040681735.1 Actinoplanes sp. NPDC051633
TTCGACATGAAGTCGATGAGCGCCACCCGCGACGGCTTCGTGGTCGAGTACACCCGCCCGCTGTCCGACGTGACCATTGCGTCGCTGCCGACGGCCTACCGCGTCGAGCAGTGGCGTTACGTTCCGACCGCGCAGTACGGCGGCCCCGAGGTCGACCAGGAAACCCTCGCGGTGACCGCGACGAAGGTGTCGGCGGACCGTAAGAAGGTCACCCTCACCATCCCGGGCCTGCGCCGCGACCGCGTGGTGCACCTGCGCTCGCCGAGGCCGTTCGCCGCCGCCAACGGTGAGCAGCTGTGGAACACCGAGGCCTGGTACACGCTCAACGAGATCCCGGGCCCCATCCCGCAGCAGGTCTTCTACGAGGCCGAGGAGGGCAACCGCGAGGGCGGCGCCGGGCTGAACACCGACCACCCGGGTTTCTCCGGCGTCGGTTTCGTCGACGCGTTCGGCACCCTGAACGCCTCCACCACGATGTTCGTCACCGTGAAGGAGGCCGGCGACTACGCGGTGGGCCTGCGCTACTCCAACGGGCCCAACCCGTTCAGCGGCACCAAGACGGTCAGCGCGTACGTCAACGGCCGTAAGGCGAAGCAGGTCTCGCTGCCGAGCACGACCACCTGGGACAACTGGGCCACGGCCACCGACACACTGACGCTGAAGAAGGGTGTCAACCGGGTCCAGTACAGGGTCGACGCCGGCGACACCGGGCACGTCAACCTCGACATGATCAGCGTCCGCGAGCCGGGGGAGCGGATCACCCTCTTCGATGGAAACGGCCTGGACAACTGGCAGCACACCGACGGACGGCGTCCACAGTGGCCGGCGGTCGAGGGCAACGCGGTCGAGGTGTGCTGCGGTGACCTGCGCACGAAGGAGGCGTGGCAGGACTACAAGCTGCACGTCGAGTTCAAGGTGCCCCAGCTGCCACCGGACGTGACCGGGCAGAACCGCGGCAACAGCGGCGTCTACCAGCAGGAGCGTTACGAGCTGCAGATCCTGGACTCGTTCGGCGACCCGACGCTGGACAACAACGAGGCCGGCTCGATCTACCTGCACAAGGCCCCGGACGTGAACGCGGCCACCGCGCCGGAGACGTGGCAGACCTACGACGTCACGTTCCGCGCCGCCCGCTACGACGCGTCCGGCGTCAAGACCGCCAACGCCCGCATCACGGTGGTGTGGAACGGCGTGACCGTACACAACGACATCGAGATCCCGGCCGGCACCGGCGGCAACATCGCGGAGGGCCCGTCCACGGGCGCGATCCGCTTGCAGGACCACGGCAACAAGGTCCGCTACCGCAACCTCTGGATCGAACCGGTCTAGGGAACCGAGTGGGCGTGGCGGCGGACGGCGTCCGCCACCACGGCCCGCGCGGCCGTCGGCGGCCGGGCGGCGTGCTCGGCGAGGCAGAGCCGCCAGGTCAGATCGGTGGGTACGACGCTCAGGTGGCCGAACCCGGCGAACGACGGCCGCGGCACCACCGCCACCCCGACACCGGCCGCCACCAGCTCGCCGAGCAGCGTGTACTCGGCCACCTCGACCACCGGCGGCGGCGCGTCCGGCCCGCGGGCGGCGTCCACCATCGCGCGGACGCCCCAGCCCGCGGGCAGCGCCAGGTACGGCCGGTTCGTCAGGTCCTCGACGTCCACCTTGCGGCGTCTGGCGAGCGGGTCGTCGCCGCGGCAGAGCACGACCATCGGCTCGGTAAGCAGCGTGTGCAGGGTGATGTCGCGGGGCGGGGCGCCGACCGGGGTCACGAGCGCCATGTCCAGCCGGCCCTCGCGCACCGCGGTGATGTGGGCGGCCGGCCCGGTCAGTGACTGCACCAGCTGCACCTGCACGTCGGGATGCCGATCCCGCAGCTCGATGAGCATCGCCGTCACGTCGACCCGGCCGGTGACCAGGGTCAGCCCGATGCTCACCGTGCCGGCCACCCGGCCCTCGACGGCGTCCACCGCCTCGCGGGCCCGCTGCTCCTCGGCCAGCAGCGCGCGGGCGTGCGGCAGCAGCGCCTTGCCGGCCGCGGTCAGCACCGCCGAGGTGCGGGTGCGCTCGAAGAGCCGGCTGCCGAGCTGCCGCTCCAGCTGGGCGATCGACGCCGACACGGCCGACTGCCCGAGCCGCACCTGACGGGCCGCCGCGGTGAACGTCCCCGTGTCCACGACCGCGGCGAAACATCTGAGCTGACCGATCTCCACCCACGCAGCTTATTGATTCGATCGATGTGACACCACGGTCGGTAGCCAATGGATCGATAACCGCGCAGGTAGGATCGGTCGCGGTATGGGGACGCCGGAGCTTCTGGTCCGGGTGCTCGGCCCGGTCGAGGTCCGAGCTCCCGGCGGGTCGCCGTGCTCGCCGGCGCCGGCCGTCCGCGCCGTCCTCGCCCGGCTGGCGATGGACCCCGGACGCGTGGTCTCCGCCGACGCCCTCACCGACGCGCTCTGGGGCGAGGAACTGCCCGCCGACGCCGCGAACGCCCTGCAGCTCCGGGTGTCGAAACTTCGCCGCGCCCTGGCCAGGGCCGGCTTCGGCGCCGATCTGATCGTCACCCGGGCGCCGGGTTACCTGCTCGACCTGCCGGCCGAGGCGGTGGACGCCCACCGGTTCGAGCGGGCCGTCGCCGGCGCCGATCTGGCCGGTCTCGAGAGGGCCCTGCGACTGTGGCGCGGCCCCGCCCTGGCCGACGTCGGGGACACCGAGTGGAGCCGGGTCGAGCGGACCCGCCTCGAGCAGTTGCGGCTCGCGGCCGAGGCGGACCGGCTGGATCTGCTGATCGAGGCGGGCCGGCACGCCGAGGCGGTGGGCGACCTGGAGCGGCTGGTCGCCGAGCATCCTCTCCGGGAACGCCTGCACCGGCTGCTGATGCTCGCCCTCTACCGATCCGGCCGGCAGGCCGACGCCCTCGCCGTCGAGCAGCGGCTGCGGCGCCGGCTCGCCGATGACCTCGGCATCGACCCCTCCCCGGAGCTGCGCGAGCTGACGTCGGCGATCCTGC